>CAMQTN010000026.1 GCA_947037115.1 uncultured Lachnospiraceae bacterium | reverse complement strand
TATTTGAAGCTGGCCTCTCGGGAAAAGTATAAAGCAAAAGAACTGGAACGGCAGAGATACCAACAGTTGGAAACGGTACATCTTTCAAAGGGGCAGAAACTAAACCGATTAAAGGAACTGTCAAAAATGTATGCCCTGTATGCGCCGACCCAAGCTGCCTATAAGGAGAGCCGGTCACTCAAAGGACTTGCAAAAATGAAATACGATAAAGAGCATAAGGACAGCTTATTGAAGTATCTCGAATTAAAGGAGCGTATGCAGAGCCTTTTGCAGAATGGCGAGAAGATAACGCCGAAACAGGCGGTTACAGAAACAATCCGTATTTGCAAGGATAAGAACATCTTAAAACAGTATCTAAGTAACAAAGAAGTGGAGGTAGTAACAATTATGATGAGTTTATTTGATGATGAGCAGATTATGAAGACTTATACGAAAGATATTAAAAGGGAAACATTAATGGAAAACGCTAAACATATGTTAAAAATGGGGAAATTGACAGTTGAGGAAATTCCAGTTTGCTATCCAGATTTGACAATGGACGATGCGAAGGAGATTGAAGAAGAACTTATGCAATTTGCATAAGTATTCAGACTGATTAAAAAGTGGAATAACAGCGTAAAGGCGCATGGAACAGTAAATTGTAAATCATGCGTCTTTTTTGCGTCCAAAAGGAGGAACATGAGCGATAACATTCAGACCAGCATCATAGGGCGATTAACGCCCTGTTTGCAAAAGAAGATTGATAAGACAACCTACTTAGTCGAGATACATTTTTCTGCTGCCAGTACCCAAAGCTAAAGGACAAGCTAAAGCGTGTCATTCTCCATGACTTAGCGCAATGCGAACCTTGTTCGCATGGAAAACGATGAGGAATTAGAACAAAGGATAATAGAAAAAATGCTAGAGAATGAATGTAAAGTATATGATGATATCAAACAAGCATATATGGATGAATGAGAAACTTTGAATTTGCATGTTACAAGAGCCTGTTTAAGTGACATAGGCAGTATTATATGGATTCTAAGAGACCAGACAGGGTACATATCTAAAGAAGCCCCTTGGAACGGAGCGGGAGCGTGGTGACGTAGATATGTACCCTGTCTAGGCATCAGAATTGCGATACGTATATCATTGACCTTATCCGTGGGCATGAAGGAAAAGCCTCTGATACCGCATCCTGTTATTTCGTATCCGTATTCGCGAGAGCCGCTTCCCTTGCGGCGTCAAAGGTGGTCACATTGATGGGGCCGTAGGTAGAGGTCTTATAGACAGGCGTGCTCTCATTGAAAGCGTTAAAGTATACATACTGGGAGGTAATGTTAATGTTCTGGTACACACCTTCGCGGACAGTCTCCTGATAGGTTCCGTCGATCAGCATCCGTTTGAGAGCAGGCGAGTCGGCGGAGCTGACCTGATAGTAGATATAATTGTCATAGACGTTAAACATGTCAATCCGGTCGTTGGTCAGAACTTCCACCACATTGTTTGCGAGACTGTAGCGGCACAGACGATAGTTCTCCGCAACGTCCATATAGTACACATAACCGTTCTGGACGATGGGATTCCAGATATTTCCCTGCCAGACTACGGATGCCCTGTCCGTGGAAACGTCCAGAGCGTAGAGATAGTGATCCTCTGCCGCGCCGTTGTAATAAATCCGGCCGTCCACGAAGCAGTTTGGATTGATAATCGCTTCCGCCACGGTCTGCTGGTCTTTTTTGTCGATTCGTATCTTATCCAGAGAAGTACCGATCTGTTTATCATATTTTTCGTAGTAGAGGTAATTGCCGCACAACTGCATGCTGACGATGTCACAGCGGTCCAGACCGACGACAGATTTTCCTTTGAGGTTACTCCGGTAGATGCCTGCCATACGAATGGCGCTGCCGATGCCTCCGCTATCGCTGGAATCATTGCTGACCTGGGCATAGTAGAGATATTTCCCGGCGGCGTTGATGGAGGAGACGGCGCCGTTGTTGAGCTTTTGCAGGTCTGTCTCGTCCGGATTCATGGAATAGAGCGCGAAATTGTCGTAGGCGTTTGCAAAATATATTTTCTCTTCCGTCTCACAAAAATACCCGCCGTTGTTCAGGTTACCCGGCGAGTTTCCCACAGTGAAATCATCGTTCATGGGGATACGCCCGCTCAGAAGTACAACCGTAAATATGGCTATTAAAATAACGAATGTTACAGAAAGAACCAGTATATTTTTTTGTCTGTCTGTCATGTAACTTTCCTCCCGCAAAGACTCTTGCATAATACCACTATTATATCTTTAAACTTGCTTGCTATCAAGAACAAATTGCGGTAAACTTAAGGATAGTGTGAGAGGTATTTCCAAAGTATCAGCAGCAATGGACGCTTTGTCAGGAAGTACGGAATCTTTCACAGGAGAATGGAAAGGACAGAAGAAAATGGATTTATTGGAGCTGCGCGGCCAGCTGGATGAAATTGACGCAAAGATTGTAAAGCTCTACGAGGAGCGCATGGAAATTTGTTCCAGGGTGGCCGATTACAAGATAGAGACAGGAAAGAAAGTATTTGACAGGGAGAGGGAGGAAGAAAAGCTGAAAACAGTGCGCTCCCTCACGCACAATGCCTTTAACGCCCACGGTGTGCAGGAGCTCTTTGAGCAGATTATGTCCATGAGCAGGAAGATGCAGTACGGCAAACTGGTGGAGGCCGGCTCTCTTGGAAGGCTTCCTTTTATCGGTGTGGACAGGCTGGAGACGGAGCAGGCCAGAGTTGTCTTTCAGGGGGCGGAGGGTGCATACTCCCACATGGCGATGCTTCGGTATTTCGGGGAGCAGGTCAACAGTTTCCATGTGGATACCTTCAGGGATGCCATGACTGCCATAGAGGAGGGGAGCGCGGATTTTGCGGTGCTTCCCATCGAAAACTCCACAGCGGGGATCGTGAATGAAATTTATGATCTTCTGGTGGAGTTCGAAAATTATATTGTGGGAGAACAGATTATAAAGATTGAACACTGTCTGCTGGGCCTGCCGGGCACGGATCTTGCGCAGATCAGGACCGTTTATTCCCATCCGCAGTCGCTGATGCAGAGCGCCAGATATCTGGGAGAGCATGAGGAGTGGAAGCAGGTCAGCCTTAAAAACAACGCTTTTGCGGCGCGCAAGGTAAGCGGGGAGGGGGATGTGACACAGGCGGCCATCGCCAGTGAGCAGGCGGCCAAAATCTACGGTCTGGATATTCTGGAGCGGGGCGTTAACCAGTCGGAGACAAACTCCACCCGGTTTATCATCGTCACGAATCAGAAGATATTCAGAAAGGATGCGGGAAAGATCAGTATTTGTCTGGAAGTGCCCCATGAGAGCGGCTCGCTCTACCATATGCTGTCCCATTTTATCTATAACAATCTGAACATGACCAAGATCGAGAGCCGTCCCATTGAGGACCGGAACTGGGAATACCGCTTTTTTATCGACTTTGAGGGAAACCTTGCGGACAGCGCCGTGAAGAATGCGCTGCGGGGACTTCGGGATGAGGCCCGCAACATGAAAATACTGGGTAACTATTAGAGCAAAAGAGAGGTTAGGCTGCAATGAGAGAAGAAGAACTGATTGTATACAAGGAGTTTGCGGATGGGGACATCCTTCGGGATGTGGTCTGGCTGATGGAGCATTACCGCTCCGGTGACGGCAGGGCGAGGCCGCTCTTTTACAAATGTATGCACAGGCTTTCCCAGCAGGCGGCGGATCACGGATTTTACGGGAATCTCTGGCACTGTTATCTGACAAACCTGCTTGTGAACAATGAGAACAGTTACAGCTGTGCCTGTGAGATGAGGGGCGAGGTGGAGGGCAGCATCAACGAGCTGGTGCTTCACGATATTGCAATTTTTAAGGAATTTTTTGACTATGAGTTCACGGAGATGATGGAGGTTTTAAAGGCGCCGGAATTCTCCGTGGTTTTGGACTACAAAGGGCCTTCGGAGGACAGCAAGGTCTACAACAGGCGCATCCGTGACCGGATCTGCACGCTGGCGCAGCATTTTGTGGAAAATGAGGATGCTGCGGCCATGAAGGCAACGCTCACCCAGTTTTACAGGGAATATGGCGTGGGTGACCTGGGCCTGCACAAGGCTTTCCGCATAGAGCACACGGAAAACGGGGCGGTGATAGTGCCCGTTCGGAATATTGCCCATGTATACCTGGACGACCTGGTGGGCTATGAGATTCCGAAGCAGAAGCTGCGTGAAAATACAGAGGCTTTCGTGGAGGGAAGACGTGCCAACAACTGTCTTTTATTCGGGGATGCGGGGACTGGAAAATCCTCCTGTGTGAAGGCGATCGCCAACGAATATTACGAGAAGGGGCTGCGTATTATTGAAATGTACAAGCACCAGTTTCAGGATCTGAACGCGGTGATTGCCCAGGTTAAGAACAGAAACTATAAGTTCATTATTTATATGGACGACTTAAGTTTCGAGGATTTTGAAGTTGAGTATAAGTATTTAAAAGCGCTGATTGAGGGCGGATTGGAGAAGAAACCCGCAAATGTGCTGATTTATGCGACGTCCAACAGACGGCATCTGATCAGGGAAAATTACAGCGATAAGGCGGACAGACGGGACGAGGATATGCATGCAGGAGATACGGTGCAGGAGAAGCTGTCTCTGGTTTACCGTTTCGGTGTGACGATCTTTTTCGGCTCGCCGGATAAGAAGCAGTTCCAGCAGATCGTAAAGGCGCTGGCGGACAGAAACGGACTGAAAGTGCCGGAGGAGGATCTGTTCCTTCTGGCAAACAAGTGGGAGCTGTCCCACGGGGGATTGTCCGGCAGGACGGCGCAGCAGTTCATCGACTTTCTGCTTGGCCAAAGCAAAAAGTAGTTCTGCGGTCTGTAGCAGAGGCAGTGTGGGAAGAAGGAATTGCGGGAGGTTGTCATGAAGACATTTGCGGCGATAGATGTGGGCTCATATGAGCTGGCTATGAAAATTTTTGAGATATCCTCCGGGAGCGGCCTGCGGGAAATCGATCATATCAGGCACAGGATTGATCTGGGAACAGATACCTTTGCCACGGGGAAAATCAGCTATGACCGCGTGGATGAGCTGTCCCGGGTGCTTCGGGATTACAGGGATATTATGAAGAGTTACCGTGTGGACGATTACAGGGCATACGGAACAAGCGCGATCAGGGAGACGGAGAATACCGCCATTGTGCTGGATCAGATTGCCCAGCGCACAGGCATCCGTATCGAGGTGCTGAGTAATTCGGAACAGCGTTTTCTGAATTATAAGGCGATCGCATCCAGAGGACGTTTCAACAAGGTTGTGGAGAAGGGGACGGCCATTGTGGATGTGGGCGGCGGCAGCGTCCAGATTTCCCTGTTTGACAAGGATACGCTGGTGACCACACAGAATCTCAGGCTGGGGGTTCTCCGCCTGCAGGAGCAGCTTGGGAAGCTGAACATCAGCCCAAGACAGTACGGGGGGATTCTGGACGAGATGGTGAGCTCCCAGATACAGGTATTTAAAAAGCTGCATCTGAAAGACCGGCAGATCGAGAACATCATTGTGGTGGACGACTACATTTCCTCCATTGTCGGGAAAAATGTGGCGGGGCTGGAGGACAGCAGCGTGAAGGCCTCCGCCGTGGAAGTGTTTCTGGAGCGGATTCTCGCGAAATCGTCGCAGCAGGCCGCCAGAGCGCTTGACATACCGGAGGAGAATGTGCCGCTTCTGTATATCTCAGGGGTGCTGATCAACCGGATTGCAAAGATGATGGACGCCAATATGATCTGGATACCGGGCGCCACGCTGTGCGACGGTATGGCTTACGAGTATGCACAGAAACATAAAATCATCAGGGAAGAACATGATTTTGAGCAGGATATCATCGCCTGCGCACAGAATATCAGCAAGCGTTATATGGGCAGTAAGCGCCGGGGCGAGACGCTTGAAAAGATTGCCATGACCATCTTTGACAGTATGAAAAAGGTGCATGGGCTGGGGAGAAGAGAGGGACTGCTTCTGCGGATTGCCACACTGCTGCACGACTGCGGAAAGTATATCAGTCTGGTGAATCTGGGAGAGTGTTCTTACAATATCATCATGTCCACGGAAATCATCGGCCTCTCCCACAGGGAGCGGGAGATTGTGGCCAATGTGGTGAAGTACAATCACATGGATTTCAACTACAGCGAGGTGACGGGAAGCGGCACCATCGACAGGGACGCCTATCTGACCATCGCAAAGCTGACGGCTATTTTGAAGGTTGCCAACGGACTGGACCGCAGCCATAAGCAGAAGTTTAAGAATGTCAGGGCGGCATTGAAGGAGCGGGAGTTAATCATCACCGTGGACGATTCAGTGGACATTACACTGGAAAAGGGGCTGTTTACCAGACGGTCGGACTTTTTTGAGGAGGTTTACAGTGTGCGCCCGGTGATCAGACAGAGAAGTTAATATAAAAGGAGGCCATAAGGGATGGCAAAGGAGAGTACATTTTCCGACGAAGCGTATTATACCAACCGGGAGCTGAGCTGGCTGCTCTTTAATGAGAGGGTGCTCTCGGAGGCGAGGGATAAACAGATGCCGCTGTTTGAGCGGTTGAAATTCTTAAGTATTACGGCGTCAAATCTGGATGAGTTTTTTATGGTGAGAGTGGCGTCTTTGATGGATATGGTGGCGGCCGGATATAAAAAGCGGGATATCGCAGGCATGACGGCGTCCGAGCAGCTTGCCGCGGTGAACGAGAAGACCCACCAGCTTGTGGAAAGACAGTATAACACCTACAATCGTTCCCTTCTGCCGCAGCTGTCGGCAAACGGACTTCGTATCATTACCCACCACGAAGATCTGACAAAGGAAGAGGGCGCATTTGCGGACAGTTTCTTTACGGAAAATGTCTATCCGGTGCTCACGCCCATGGCGGTGGATTCCTCCAGGCCCTTTCCGCTGATCCGCAATAAATCCCTGAATCTGGGCGCTCTGATGACGAAAAAAAACGGGGACGGCGAGCTGGAGTTTGCCATGGTGCAGGTGCCCAGCGTGCTGGCCCGGCTGGTGGAGATTCCCTCAAAGGAGGGAAAAAGGCTGATTCTTCTGGAGGAGATCATTGAGCGCAACATCCACAAACTTTTCCTGAACTACGATATTGTCTGCACGCATCCTTTCCGCGTCATGAGAAACGCAGACCTGACCATAGAGGAGGAGGAAGCGGAGGATCTTCTGCAGGAGATCGAGAAGCAGTTGAAGAAGAGACAGTGGGGACAGGTCATTCGTCTGGAAGTGGAGGAGGGCATTGACAGCAGGCTTCTCAAACTGATCAGAGAGGAGCTGAAAGTGCCGAAGGAAGATATTTTTGCGATTGCTGGGCCGCTGGATCTGACCTTTTTGATGAAACTGTACGCAATGGACGGGTTTGATCACCTGAAGGAGCACAGCTATCTGCCGCCCCAGCCGGTGCCGGAGCTGCCGGAGGGCGCAAACGTGTTCGAGAAGGTCAGGGAGGGGGATATCCTCATGCACCATCCCTACCAGAGCTTTGAGCCGGTGGTGCGCTTTATCAGGCAGGCGGCCAAAGATCCGGATGTGCTGGCCATCAAGCAGACGCTTTACCGCGTCAGCGGCAATTCGCCCATTATCGCCGCATTGGAGCAGGCGGCGGAAAATGGCAAACAGGTTTCCGTCCTGGTGGAGCTGAAAGCCAGATTCGACGAGGAGAACAACATCGTCTGGGCGAAGAAGCTGGAAAAGGCGGGCTGTCATGTCATTTACGGACTGGTAGGCCTTAAGACGCACAGTAAAATAACGCTTGTTGTCAGAAGGGAAGAAAACGGGATACGCAGATATGTGCATCTTGGCACCGGCAATTACAACGATTCCACAGCCAAGCTCTACACGGACGTGGGCTATTTTACCTGCTCGGAGATGATCGGGGAGGACGCCACGGCGGTGTTCAATATGCTGTCGGGTTACTCGGAGCCGAGAAGCTGGAACCGTCTCGCCCTTGCGCCACACTGGCTCAAAGACCGGTTTCTTGCCCTGATCGGCAGAGAGAGGGATTATGCGCTGGCGGGAAGGCCGGCCAGAATCATCGCGAAAATGAACGCGCTCTGTGACAGGGACATTATAGAGGCGCTTTACGGGGCTAGCGCGGCGGGAGTGAAGATTGACCTGATCATCCGGGGCATCTGTTGTCTGCGTGTGGGCGTACCGGGCGTCAGCGAAAATATTACGGTTCGTTCCATCGTGGGGAATTTTCTGGAACATGCGAGAATCTTTTACTTTGAGAATGACGGCAAGCCGGAATACTACTGTGCCAGCGCTGACTGGATGCCGAGAAATCTGGAGAGGAGAGTGGAGATTCTCTTCCCGATTGAGAAAGCGGCGCTGCAGGAAAAGCTGAAACGGATTCTGGACAGTCAGCTTAAGGACACGGTGAAAGCACAGATTTTGCAGCCGGACGGCAGCTATACAAAAGTCGATAAGCGGGGGAAGGAAGTGTTTAACGCCCAGCTGTCCTTCTGCGAAACGGCGCGGGCGGCGGCAAAGGAAAAGAATGACGCGGCGTGCAAACGGGTCTTTATCCCGAAGATGCATCACACGTGATGGAGGAAACCGGCAAATGAAGATATATCTGGCTTCGGCTTCGCCCAGACGGAAGGAACTGCTCAGACAGGTGGGGCTTTCCTTCAGGGTTGTGCCGAGTACGGTGGAGGAGAAGATTACAAAAAAAGAACCCGGCGGGGTGGTTGAGGAATTATCCTATCAGAAAGCGGTGGACGTCTGCGGACGTCTGGCGGCGGAGGGGAAAGAGGACTTTGTCGTCATCGGGGCGGATACGGTGGTGAGCGCCTGGGGAAGGATTCTGGGGAAACCTGCGGACAGGGAGGATGCGGTGCGGATGCTTAAGGATCTGCAGGGCGGCAGCCATCAGGTCTACACGGGAGTGACGCTTGCGTGGAAATACAAGGATATGCAGCCTATGTACGCCACCTTTTCCGAGTGTACGGATGTGACCATGTATTCCATGAGCGATGAGGAGATCCGCAAGTATGTGGACAGTGGAGAACCCATGGATAAAGCTGGCGCATACGCCATTCAGGGGCTTTGCGCGGCGCATATTCAGGGGATCTGCGGGGATTATAACAATGTGGTGGGTCTGCCCGTGGGGAGGCTGTGTCAGGAGCTGAAAAGACGGGGACTTCTATGAAGTTTTCATATGCTCCACAAAGAAAGTAGAGTTATGTAAACTAACAAGGAAAGGGAGGGGGACAACCAGTGTTTGACGAGAAGGTAGTGCAGTGTTTTTTGGAGAATCAATTACAGCTTTATCCGGAAAAGGTAGCCGGGACTTATGAGGAGGCGGAAAATTTTCTGGAAGAGTGTATGGCGGTGGTGGTGGATTCCGTCAAAGAGGTATGGGAATTTTTTGAGGAGGAGGGCGTCGATCTGGAAGGCGCCGACGAGGAGGAAATCCTTGAGGCGGATGAGGTATTTGCAGTGGGAGACGGCAGATACCTCATCGTCGAAGGTTAGTGTAATAGTTTGCGCATCATATCGGCAAGCCCATTCTGATCGTTGTCAAGATCCGTGACCACATCGGCGTGGGCTTTCACTTTGTCTGTAGCGTTTTTCATGGCAATGCCGCATCCTGCGGCTTCCAGCATGGAGATGTCATTGTCCGCATCGCCGGCGGCGTAGGCGTCGGAGACGGGAACTTGCAGATAGTCGCACAAAAAGCGCAGAGAGCTTCCCTTGCCTGCATTTCGGTCAAAAAGCTCCAGATATTGTTTATTGGAGTAGATGGTTTGGATTTTGTCTTCCGCCCAGTCTGCAATATTTTTTCTGAAAGTCTCCAGTTTCTCAGGATTATGTAAACTAATAGCCAGCAGCTTACAGGGCCCCTCGCTGAGGGGCTCGCACAGGTTCTCGCTGATCATCAGAGGCAGATGCACTCTCCGGCGGTAATAACGGATCTCCTCGTTGTCCGCGGCGGAGATGATGGCGTCGCTCTTACCGTCCTCCTCGCGGTAGGTGTGGATATGGAGGGAGAGCGCTTCCGCCTGTTCCTGTAAATAGGAGACGTAGGAGAGGGGGAGACATGTTTTCATGATGATGCGCCGGTTGTCGCAGTCGTAGACCAAGGTGCCGTTGGAACTGCTTACAAAGATGCCGGGCTGGTTGAGAGCGGCCTGTTCCTTCACTTCCAGAACGCTTGTAAGCGGCCTGCCGGAGGAGAGTACCAGCCGGTTCCCGGAGGCCAGAAACTCATCCAGAAAGGCTTTGGACTCAGGAGAAACCTGACTTTGATTATTTAAAAGTGTATCGTCTAAGTCTGTAAACAGCAGTTTCATACTTACCTCCGTGTGGTCAGAGTGGATTTGGAAGGTTATCTTATGGCCGCCAGAGCGGCCTTGATTTTGGTAAGCAGATCTTCCGGGACAAACAGCTTCCCGTAGCCGCAGCCTAGGTCCAGTCCGGGCTTGTTGGTCCCGTGGAAATCAGAACCGCCGCTTAAAAGCAGATCATATTTATCTGCAAGTCTTAACATATCCCTCTCATCCTGATTGGTGTAAGTGCTGTAGAAAGCCTCGATGCCCATGAGGCCTTCTGTTTTCAGGGAAGAGACCAGCCTGTCCAGTCTCTCGCTTCCCATGTGGTAGAGGGGCGGATGGGCCAGAACGGGAACGCCCCCTGACTTACGGATCAGTGTTACCGCCTGTGCGGGTGTCACTTTCTCCCGGGGGACGAAATATTTTGTATGGTCGCCAAGGTATTTGGCGAAGGCGTCCTGGCGGTTTCTGACATAGCCGTACTCGCAAAGGAAGGAGGCGTAGTGCGCTCTGGTGATGACTGCGCCGGGATACATGTCCTGTAGTTTTTCGTAGGAAATATCGATCCCCGCATCCTGCAGGTTTTTACACATTTTCCTGTTGCGGCCGTCGCGGGAATCCACAAAGTCGTCCAGCGCTTTTTTGAAGTCTGCGCTGTCATAGGAAATACAGAGGCCTACAATGTGGACGTCCTGTTTCTCGTACTTTGTGGAAAATTCAATGCCCGGAACCACTTCGATGGAGGGAAGCCCCTTTTCTTTTAAGGCGGCGGCGTGGGAGAGGGCTTCGTCCAGCCCATCTGTGCTGTCATGATCTGTGACGGCCACAGCCGCCAGATCTTTCTCGATGGCATAGTCTACCAGCTCAGTGGGAGTGTAGCTGCCGTCCGATTTGGCGGTGTGCGTGTGCAGATCGATTGCCCTCATATTCAGTCGTCCTCTTCCTGGCTTGCGGTGCTGGTGTAGACGGTGCGCTTTCTTGCCATCTCGTCGCTCTCCAGATACTCGTCGTAGGTGGTGACTTTATCGATCAGGCTGCCGTCCGGCAGGATTTCCATAATGCGGTTGGCTGTGGTCTGTACCACCTGATGATCGTGGCAGGAGAAGAGCTCCACGCCCTTGAATTTCTTCATTCCTTCGTTTAACGCGGTGATGGCCTCCATGTCCAGATGGTTCGTGGGTTCGTCGAAGAGCAGGCAGTTGGCGCCGCTGATCATCATTTTGGAGAGAAGACACCGCACCTTCTCACCGCCGGAGAGTACCTTCACTTTTTTCACACCGTCTTCACCGGCAAAGAGCATACGGCCCAGGAAGCCGCGCACATAGGTGACGTCCTTGACGGGAGAGTAGCCCATGAGCCAGTCGGTGATGGTATAATCGTTGTCGAACTCTGCCGTATTGTCCTTCGGGAAATAGGCCTGAGAGGTGGTGACGCCCCACTTGTAGGTGCCCTCGTCGGGTTCGATTTCCCCGGCCAGAATCTGGAACAGCGTGGTTTTGGCAAGCTCGTTGCCGCCAACGAGAGCGATCTTGTCGTCGTGCCCTACAATAAAGGAAATATTGTCCAGTACCTTTTCCCCGTTTACGGTCTTGCTGATGCCTTCCACGGTGAGAACCTCGTTGCCGATCTCCCGTTCGGGACGGAAATCAATGTAGGGGTATTTGCGGCTGGAGGGACGGATGTCGTCCAGCTCGATCTTTTCCAGCGCGCGTTTTCTGGAGGTTGCCTGTTTGGATTTACTTGCGTTGGCGGAGAAACGGGAGATGAACTCCTGCAATTCTTTGATCTGTTCCTCTTTCTTTTTATTAGCCTCCTTGCGCTGCTTGATAATGAGCTGGCTGGATTCGTACCAGAAGTCATAGTTGCCCGCGTAGAGCTGGATTTTTCCATAGTCAATATCTGCGATGTGTGTGCAGACCTTGTTCAGGAAATAGCGGTCGTGGGAAACCACGATGACCGTATTGTCAAAGTTAATGAGAAACTCCTCCAGCCAGGCGATGGCGTCCAGATCCAGATGGTTGGTGGGCTCGTCCAGAAGCAGTATATCGGGATTGCCAAAGAGGGCTTTGGCAAGGAGCACCTTGACTTTTTCGTTACCGTTTAAGGTGGACATTTCACTGTAGTGCAGGTCAGTATCGATGCCAAGGCCGTTAAGGAGCATGGCGGCGTTTGTCTCCGCATCCCAGCCGTCCATCTCCGCAAACTCCGCTTCCAGTTCACTGGCGCGGATGCCGTCCTCGTCAGTGAAATCCTCCTTGGCGTAGATGGCGTCCTTCTCTTTCATGATCTGATAGAGACGCTCATTTCCCATGATGACCGTATCCATAACCGAATAAGCGTCGTATTTGAAATGATCCTGCTCCAGGACGGAGAGGCGCTGGCCGGGCGTGATTGCCACATCGCCGTTTGTGGTCTCCAGAACGCCTGAAAGGATTTTCAGGAAAGTGGATTTACCGGCGCCGTTTGCGCCGATCAGCCCGTAGCAGTTGCCTTCCGTAAATTTGATGTTAACGTCCTCGAAGAGGGCCTTTTTTCCCACACGTAGTGTTACATTATTTGCCTGAATCATGTTAAAACCTCTATTTTCCTATATTTTTGCACCATGCGGCGCACATTCTTTATTATACATGAAAGAGGAAATATTTCAATAAAAATCGGAGATTGACACCATTTTTACAGCAATCGGAAACGGATGTTTAAAAGTCCGATTGTTACAATAATGATTTTCCATCTCTGAAACTTTTCAACCCTCTGATTCGTATTAATAATATAATGAAGAAATGCAATTGTTCCGGTATGACAGAAAGGATGGTTTTTATGGACGGTTTTTTTCAGAAGCCGGTGACACGGTTTTATGCGGAAGCCTTGCAGAGTATGGGAAGTGGGAAAGGGGCGGCGGCCGGTGGTCAGACAGGCACGGCGGATGCGTCGTCCGGGCGGACAGCGAAAGATGGCAGGGGCGGATTTGCGGGAACCGTACAGGAAAAGCTGGACGGGAAAGGCCGGCAGGCGGCAGGCATCAGCCCTCAGACGGCAGGCGGCGTTTCACCGGCGGGAAGGAACGAGCAGGCCATACAGGCTATGTCCATGAAGCAGTACAAACTGTATATTTACCAGAAAATATCGGCACTGCCCATGAGTCCGACGCAGAGATGGGATGCGGTATCTGTCAACATTTCAGAGGAGGGCTTTGCGGCCATGAAGGCCGATCCTGCCTATGAGAAGTGGGTGCTTGACACGCTGCAAAGAGACTTTTCCTGTTATAACCCTTGGAGCGCTTACACGGGAGGCAGTTACCGGATTTATTATTTCGGGGCATCCAGGGAGGAGTACCGGGGTGAGAGTTATGCCATGGGATTCCGGAACGACAACCGGCGCACGGATTCCGCTAAGAAGAAAAAGAAGGAGAAGAGTTTTTGGGAGAAGCGTGCCGAACGGCATAAGCTGTATATGGATTTGGCCAAAAAGGCGTGGTATAAGCGGGAGAATGAGCGGAGATTCCAGGAAAAAATTGATTTTGGAAGAAAAGAAGTGAGCAGTGCGCTCCTGAAACAGCGGGCGATTGAGCGGGCAACGGGGGAGCATGTGGAGCTGGACGCCAACCTCTCTGTCCTCTCGAAGGCGGCTACGGAATGTGCGCAGGAGTATGTGTTCTTCAGGATACCGAGCGCCCTGATCAATCCGAAGCCTAAGACGGGAAAGTGACCCAGAGTTACTTTCCTTTTTTTGGTTTGTGCGCCATTGGCACGCTTTAACGGGTAAATGTGGAGGAATAGTGTCATCTGTCGCGCTGAAAGTCTTCAGCTTGTGCAGCGGCCCCGGTTTATGGCAGCGTCACGGTGAACACACTCCCGCCGCCGCCGCGGTCGCTGACGGTTATGGAGCCGTGGTGTTGTTTTACAATTTCAGAAGCGATGGATAAACCCAGCCCGAAGTGTCCTTTGGCACTTCGGGATTTTTCTGCCCGGTAGAAACGGTCGAAAATCTTTTTTCGGTCCTCTGGTAAAATGCCGGGGCCGGTATCGGAAACAGAGAGGAAAAAGCGGCTGCCTCTGCGGACCAGGGAAAGCTCGACATGGCCGCCCTCCGGTGTGTAGCTGATGGCATTGTGGAGCAGGATTGAGAGAAGCTGCATGATGCGGTCGGCGTCAGCCATGCAGGGAGGCAGGGCATTTTCAGGCAGGG
This sequence comes from uncultured Lachnospiraceae bacterium, assembly GCA_947037115.1. Lineage (GTDB taxonomy): Bacteria > Bacillota > Clostridia > Lachnospirales > Lachnospiraceae > UBA3282. Next base: position 23,697 of record CAMQTN010000026.1, on the reverse strand, counting down.
AGACGGAAAGAGACAGCTTTTTCTCAGCCGCCAGCGGTTCAAAGGCTTCGCAGGCGTTGATGAGCAGCGTGTCCAGCTCGACAGGGGCCGGATGGACGGAAAAGTTCTGGCTGTCTGAGGCGCTCAGAGTGAGCATGTCATTGACCAAAGAAGTCATTAGCGCGCCCTCCTGTTTGATCGTATCCAGAAATCTGGAAAGGGTTTCTTTCGGGGCATTCCGGCAGCACTCGGCGGCGGAGAGAATAACCGCCAGAGGCGTGCGCAGTTCATGGGAGGCTGCCGACACGAAAGCGGCCTGTGCTTTCCGGCTCTCGATGACGGGCTGTAACAGCCGGCCCGTAAAGAAGAAGGAAAAGAGAGTTAAAAGCAGGATGGCGGCTGCATCGATCAGCAGAAAACGGATTCTCTGCCTTGCGAGCTGATCCTGCAGAAAATGCAGGGAGGAGAGCACCACAATCTGCAGGGATGAGGATCCCCTGTCAAGTTCAATGACACTGGCGTAATATTCGGGTTTCCTGCCTGTGAGATTGAGGGAGAACTCTGTGTGGAAACAGGTATTATAGAGACCGCCGGTGCTTAATTCCTCCTGAATAAAAGTATAATCGTCGCTGGTCTGGTAAACGGAAAGACAGGTCTCCAGAAGGTTTTGCAGGTCAGAGCCTTCGGAAAGGCTGGTGAGACGGTTATAGAGAAAGGGAACCCCGTTATCCAGGGCATAAAAAGTATAGCCGCCGCGGGATTCCATCTTGGCGAGCCATTCCATGGAGATCACGCTTTGCTGTTCCAGACTGGTAGCTATGGTATTTATGTCGTTCTGAAAGGAACGGAACTGGTTTTCATACAGTTCTTTTTCAGAGAGATACAGATATAACAGGGACATCACAAGGATGATGGCGGTGGTAATGCCGGCGCACAGTATTGTCAGATAAAGATGTACTTTTCGAAACATTTTTTCCCTCCTGCCGGGTGAACAGATACGAAGGGGCTACGAAATTCCCGTCAGGGCGTATCCGACACCGCGGACCGTTTTTATGGTCAGGGAGCTGCCGACCGTTTTTAGGCGTCTGCGCAGAAAATGAATATAATTGTCCAGATTTCCCTCCTCCACGTCACTGTCGGGCCCCCAGACCTTCAGGAGAAGGAGGCTTCTGGGAAGAGTGGTGGTGCCGCTCTTTAAAAAGGCCTCTAAGAGCGCCGCCTCCCGTTTGGAGAGCGTGCAGCTTGCCGCAGGGCCTGTCAGACGGTTTTCTGCGGGATACCAGGTGAGGTCCATAAGAGAAAGGGATTCTTCGTCCACAATCCGGTGAGGCCGTCTGGCAACACAGCGGATTCTGGCAAATAGCTCTTCCTGCTCAAAAGGTTTGACCAGATAATCGTCGGCGCCAAGATCCAATCCCTCGACTTTATCAGTGAGCGTGCCAAGGGCGGTAATCAGGATTACAGGGGTTTTGATGCCTTTTTGGCGAAGCGCTGCCAGCACGTCGGTGCCCTGCATACAGGGCAGCATGCGGTCTAAAAGGATAACATCATAGATATTCTGTTCCCCGTAGAAAAGAGCGTCTTCCCCGTCAAAACAGGCGTCCACAATAAAACCGGCCTGTGTCAGCCCGTAGACAAGCGTTTCATTCAGTTTTTCATCGTCTTCCGCAAGTAGTATCCGCATGATTGTCTCTTTCTATCTCTACACATTACTCCGCAGTGCAGCTCGGCTCGCTGGCTTCGCCCTATGCATCCACCAAAATAAATGCTTCAGTGAACAAGTTCCCTGTCGCATTTATTTTGATGGATGCGCACTGCTCATTGCCTACACGTACATTGTACCACAGAATTCTTGAAAAAGTCTCTAAGCCCTTTTCTTTTTTTGGATAAGATTGTATAATCAATTCTGGGAGGAAAGGCAGTGAGACAATACAGGGATAAAGAAATGTTTACAATCAATTTTAACGAACAGACACTGCCCGTTATTGAGCAGATTTCGGAGGGGATGCCCGGCGGTTTTTTTATTTATCATGCGGACGGCGACGAGGAGCTGGTCTATATCAACAGCGCCATGCTGCGGATATTCGGCTGCGATACGCCGGAGGAATTTAAAGAGCTGACGGGATACACTTTCAGGGGGATTGTTCATCCGGAAGATTTTGACAGGGTGGAGGAGAGCATTAAGACACAGATCGCACACGGAGGGGATCATCTGGATTATGTGGAGTACCGGATTGTCCGAAAGGACGGCACGGTACGGTGGGTGGAGGACTACGGGCACTTTGTCCACACACGGGACTACGGAGATCTCTTTTACGTCTTTATTGAGGATGCGACGGAGCGGATGCAGAAGCGGATGGCGGAGCTGGAGCGGGTGAACGAGGCGCTTTACAGTGAGCATCTGCGGGAGGACTACTTAAAGAGGGCGCTGCTCTACGACGCGGTTTCTTTCGTGGAGATCAATCTGACAAGGGATGAGTTCATCTCTGCATCCGTGTTGAATGCGGAGGGGGAGGTGCAGAACCTCTTCACTTTTATGGGAATGCAGCCCTTTGAAAAATATTCGGATTTTGCCGCGTTTTGGGCGGACTTTACAGAGACAGGTGAATTGGAGGAGTACCATCGTTTTTTTGACATCGAGAGAATGATCCGCTGTTATGAGAAAGGGGAACGGGAACAGACTTATGACAGCTGGGTGACGGATATGTACGGCAGAAAGCGTCTGAGCCACTATGCTTTCTTTCTGGAGAAAAACGAGCACACAGGGGATGTGATCGCTCTCTCCGTATCCAGGGATATCACAGAGCAGGTGGAGAGACAGTCGCTTTTAAAATCTGCGCTCCGGCAGGCGGAGACAGAGAGGCTGGCAAGGAAGACTTTTTTTGCCAATATGTCCCACGATATCCGGACGCCGCTAAATGCCATTATCGGCTATGCGGAGCTTCTGAAGGGATGTGTCGGAGATCCGGGAAAGGTCGGGGAGTGCATCGAAAAGATCAATCATTCCGGGGAAGAACTTCTGGCAGTCTTCAACGAGTTTTTAAAGGATAATCTGAATGAACCTTCCAGAGCGGAGCTGGCAGAGAGGGAGTACCATCTCGGGGAACTGCTCAAAGAGGTGGAAAAGGGTGCGGAGCGGCCGATCAGGGCAAAGAACATCAAATTTAACCTGGACAGGGCCGGACTTTCCCATTTCACGGTAGAAGTCGATTATATCAGGCTGCGGGAGATTTTGAACCAGCTGCTTGACAATGCGGTCAAGTATACGCCGGCCCGGGGCCGGGTAAGCCTCACGGTCAGGGAGAGCGAAAGCGACAGGAAAGGCTGGGCGATGTATCGGTTTACCATCTCAGATACCGGCTGCGGCATCCCGGAGGACCGTCTGGAGTCAATCTTCCAACCGGCCGGACAGGAAAAAAATGCGGTGTATAACGGTATGCCGGGCGCGGGACTTGCCGTTGTGAGAAGCTATGTGGAAGTCATGGGCGGTGACATCACCGTGGAGAGCACAGTGGGAGAGGGCAGCACGTTCACGGTAAATCTTCCGATCAAATATCCCGGGCGCAGTTCCTTCATGGAGCAGGAGGGCGAAACCTTTGGCCCGTCAGGGAATACAGTTGAAAAAAGCTGTATTCTTCTGGTGGAAGATAACGGCATTAACAGGGAGATCGAGGAGGAACTTCTCAAAAATCTGGGGTACCGGGTGAAGGCGGCCTGTGACGGTGTGAGCGCCTATGAGCTTTTGAAAGATTCCGAACCGGGCACATATGCGCTGGTGCTGATGGATATAGAGATGCCGGGGATGAACGGCTATGAAACAGCCAGAGCGATCCGCAGGCTGGAAAATGAGGCGCTTTCCAGGATACCGATTATTGCACTCTCCTCAGACGCCATGGAGGAAGACCGCCGGAAATCATTAAAGGCGGGGATGAACGAACATTTTTCAAAGCCCATCGATATCGAGGGGCTGCAGGCATTGATTCATAAGATTTTAGAGGATACAGAATATGAATGTGAGTAGAAATGGAAGAAGGATATTACATACAGTTATTTACGCGATTCCACTGCTGGTGATTGTGATTCTGTTGTTTAATGTGTACACGGCACAGAACAGGGAAAGGATTCTGGAACAGAACAAAAACTATGCGGAGGACGTGATGCGCCGGACAGCGCAGCAGATCTCAGACCAGTTCGAGAACGGCCTGCGTATTATCACCACCTATGCGTACTTTTTTGACACCTATCTGGAAGGAGGGGAAATCACCGCAAAAACCCTCGAGGGGATAGAGGAAAGCTCTGTTTTCGATACGGTCCGGTTTACGGATAAGGATGGCGTCACCCATCTGTCTGACGACAGGACGGTCAATTCTTCCGACCGCGAGTATTTTAAGAGCGGCATGCGGGGAGAGAACGGAATCACGGCTGTATTTGACGGACGCCTTGAGGAAGAAGGAAAGAGGATCATGTTTTATGCGCCGGTGGAAGTGAACGGGGAAATCATCGGCATCATCCGGGGCTCCTATGTGGCGGAACAATATCTGAGGGAGATTCTGGACACCACCTATTTCGGAGAGCCTTCCACCACCTGGCTGTGTATGCCCAGCGGAAAGGTGATAGCAAGCTCTGACGATCAGGATTACGGGGAGGGGAACCTGCCGGATATTCTGGAGAGCGAGGGCTTTATTGACCGTGCCACGGCGGATGCGGTGATGGATGTGTTTGAAAACGGGGGCGAGGGCGCCTTTATCTGCGGGGAAGGAAGCGCCACGGATAATATCTGCGTGACCTATCTTCCTGACAGCGAGTATGTGCTGGTGCAGACGTTTCCGCCCAATGTCACGAACGGTATGATCGAGAGAGCCAACGCTGCGGGCATCAGTCTTGAGACTGCACTGATTGTTTTATTTGCCGTTTACTTCGTCCTGGTCATTTTAAATTCTGTGAAACAGCGGAAGGCTCTGGAGACGGAAAACCGTCATATCAACTATGTGCTGACGGGTTTGAACACCCTCTTTTCTTCCAAGTATCTGCTGGTGAACCTGGAGACGGAAGCCGTTTATGCCTACACTGCCGGGGTGAATCTTACGGATAACCGGTCCATGGCAAGCGGGACCTATGAGGAGGTAGTCGAGGACCACAGCAGGGAGATCATCGGTGAGGAGGCGCAGGAGAATTTCAGGCAGATGCTGCGGATCGAATCCATAGTAAAAAATATGGCTGATCAGGACACCTTCACCTATGAGTGCCATGTGATGCGGGACGGTAAGGAGGAGTGGGAACAGATGACCGTCGTCTGCCTCGAGCGCAGAGACGGGAACGTGAACAAGGTGCTGTACCTGCGGCAGAACATTTCCGAGATGAAACTGCGCGAGCAGAGAAGAAAAGAGGAACTGTCCGTGATGAACCGCAAGGAGATGCAGTACCGGATTGCGGTTACCTCCAACGCATTCAGTTCCTTTGAATGTAATCTGACAAAAGATCTGATTGAGCAGGACGTCATATGTACAACGGCGGACGGAAGGCAGATTTCCCTGATTGAGAAAGCGGGATTACAGGTACCGTGCAAGGCGTCGGAGTGTTTCGAGAAGTGGAAGCAGTTTGTTCTGCCTGAATCCCGTGAGGAATACGGCAGAGTGGTGAATACGGATCATTTGAAAAGCCGCTTTAAAAAGGGTGAAGTGGAAGTCGACGTGGATTACTGGGGCGGAACAGGCAACGGTGAGAATCAGATGTGCGTGCGTCAGATTTTCATCATGACACAGGATGATATGTCGGGCGACGTGATTGCGATGGCTGTTTCCAGAGATATCACGGAGCAGGTGATCAAACAGAAGGAACAGACGGACGCCCTGCAGGATGCGCTGGCACATGCGAGACAGGCCAACGAGGCAAAGACCACGTTCCTCTCCAATATGAGCCACGACATCCGGACGCCGATGAATGCCATTATCGGTTTTGCGACCATTGCGGCAAGCCGCATTGACAATAAGGAACAGGTGAAAGAGTGCCTGCAGAAGGTGCTCGCTTCCAGTAACCATCTGTTAAGCCTGATCAACGATATTCTTGATATGAGCCGTATCGAGAGCGGTAAAATGCAGATCCATGAGCAGGAATGCAATATTTCCGAGCTGATGCACAATCTGGTCAATATCATCCAGCCGCAGGTGAAGGCAAAACAGCTTGAACTTTTTATAGACACCTTTGAGGTGACCAATGAGGATGTCATTGCAGACCCGCTCAAGCTCAACCAGATCTTTATCAATATTATGAGCAATGCGGTAAAATATACGCCGGCGGGCGGTATGATCACCTTCCGTATCATGCAGCATACCACGTTTAAGCACGGATACGGCGATTATGAATTTATCATCAAGGACAACGGTATCGGTATGTCGGAGGAGTTCGTGAAGCATATCTTTGAGCCCTTCGAGAGAGAGACGACGACAACGAGAAGCGGTATTCAGGGTACGGGTCTGGGCATGGCGATTACCAAAAATATCATCGAGATGATGAACGGCAAGGTTACCGTAGAGAGCGAGATCGGTAAGGGCAGCACCTTTGTTGTCAACCTCAGCTTAAAGCTGCAGGACGTGGAGAAGAACGCGGAGCAGATCAAGGAGCTTGAGGGGCTGCGTGCATTGGTGGTGGATGACGATTTCAATATCTGTGACAGCGTGACCAAAATGTTAAAGACCATCGGCATGCGTGCCGAGTGGACCACTTCCGGCAGGGAAGCTGCGTACCGGGCCAAGGCCGCACGAGACGAGGGAGATTCCTACCACACCTATATTATTGACTGGCAGATGCCGGAGACAAGCGGTATCGAGACGGCCAGAAAGATCCGCAGCGCAGTCGGGGACGAGTCACCTATTATTATTCTGACGGCCTATGACTGGTCGGATATCGAGGAGGAGGCGAAGGCGGCGGGAGTCACCGCGTTCTGCGCAAAACCGCTCTTTATGTCGGATTTGAAGTCAGCGCTTCTGGCGGCTAACAATATGGATATAAAAGGGGAAGAGGATGAGGCTTTCTGGCAGACGAAGGACTTCAGCGGCAAGAGAGTCCTGCTGGTGGAGGATATCGAGATGAACCGCGAGATCGCAGAAGTGATACTGACGGAGAGCGGTTTTGAGGTGGAATCTGCGCCGGACGGAACGGACGCCGTGGATATGGTGAAAAAGTCAGAGGAAAACTATTATGACGTCGTACTGATGGATGTACAGATGCCGATTATGAACGGTTATGAAGCGACCCGGACGATCCGTTCCCTGCCAAGACAGGACGTTAAGACACTTCCGATTATTGCAATGACGGCGAATGCGCTGGAGGAGGATAAGGCGGCGGCCTTAAAGAGCGGCATGAACGACCACATTGCAAAACCGCTGGACATTGAGCTGTTTATTGAAGTGCTGGGCAAACATCTGCGCCGGTAAGTTTATGTAAACCATATGACGTGCAGTGTTATGTAAACCAAACAGAAACTAAATTATAAAAGAATGAGCGCTTTGACGGTAAGATTCCGCGGGCGCTCTTTTTTTGTCTGTATTTCTTAAAAATGCCATAATGAAATCTTCATATATTTTAGAGAAAATTTAGAGGGACGGTTGTTATCATTTTCGTAGTTACAAATGAAGTCAGAAAGGATGGCGCAAGGATGAGAAACAAAAAATTGGCAGCAATGCTTGGTGTAATGTTATGTATGGGAATGATGATGGCAGGGTGTGCGAAGACGCAGGAAGCCCCGCAGGCAGAGGTGAATGAGATGTCCATGGAGGAAACAGGACAGGATGCAGACGATACAGATGAGGGGCAGACAGTTAACACCACGCAGGGGGTAGAATATCTGAGCGGAAAGGTGCAGAGTCCGCAGGAGGACGGTATGATCCTGGCACAGACTACAATTATGGACGAGAACAGTCAGGTTACCTTGCTGACGGTGGAGGAAGCAAAAAAAATCCCGGTGAAGTTTACGGCCGACACAAAAGTGGAGCACTGGACCATTCAGGGCGGCGGTGCAGGTGTTGATATGAAAGAGGCATTGTTTTCGGACTTGAAGGAAGGCATCGGTGTGGAACTGGAGGGTTATTTTGAGGGAGACGTTTTTGTGGCGACGAAGGTGATCATTGAGGTGTATGCCTAGGCTTAGAGGTTCTTTAGAGATAACTGTGATATCATAGGTACAGACTCGGCAGTCTGTGAGTCTGATTGAATGAAAGGGGAGAATATGGACCGATATTTGTTTGAGGAAAATAAAAATTTAAAAAAGGCGCTGGCGGTTTTAACGGCCCTGGTAGTGGCGGCCGGTCTGCTTGGCGGCTGTGGGAGAAGCGGACAGACAAACGATCCGGGGGCGCAGGGAACTGTCCCGGGAGACATGGACGGAGCGGATACAGGGAATACAGCCACGGGAACAGAGGGTGAGGGGAACGGCCCGTCCGGGGAAGCCAAAGCCATGGGCCGGTATGTGGAATCCACCATAGACCTTTCGGAGTATGTGACAAGGGACTCTGGCGTGACACGGCTTTCCGACGGGAGCCTTCTGGTTTTGGATCAGAAGGTAGGACAGATCATTTCCACGGATGATGGGGAGACATGGGAGACGAAGCCCATTCCGGGAATTGATGATCTGGAGACTTTTACGAAGGATAATTACATTTTTCAGATGCGGGCAGGTCTGGACGGTACGGTTTATGTACTGTCTTCCCCGAATACGAACGGTACAGGAGAATTTCATACCGGGCTGGTGATTGGAAGACCGGACGGCAGCTCACAGGTGATCGAGGAGATTGAGACAACGGACAGCTTTGTGTCGAATATCTGGGTTTCCCCGGAAAACAGGGTGTTTTTAAAAGACCTGGGGGCCAGCTGTCTTTATGAACTGAATCTGGAGGACGGTTCCATAAACAGTTATCTCACGCTGGAGTATCTTCCCGATCTGGTACAGTTTCAGGGCGACGTCATGATCCTCATGACGGCCCATGACGGTATCACCTTCTACGATATGGAGGAAGAAAAGTTCGTGGCTGATGATGTGCTGCAGCAGTTTATGGAAGAGAACTATTTGGGAGAGTATTATATGGATGATTCTTATACGGTCTATGTGGTTCCGGGGGAAGAAGAGATTGTGTATATAGCCGGAAAAGGAGGCGTTTATCGCCATGTCATCGGCGGCAGCGCGATGGAGCAGATTATCGACGGATCGCTTTCCAGCTTTGGCAATCCTGCCATGAGCCTCAGAGGAATGACCGCGCTTCCGCAGGACGAATTTCTGGTGCTCTTTTCGGGCGGGCAGTTGATCCGCTATACGTATGATCCGAATGTGCCCACGGTGCCGGAGGATCTGGTGACAGTGTATTCACTGGAAGAGTGGGACGCGGTACGGCAGGCCATCGCCCTGTATCAGGCAGAGCATCCGGACACTTTTGTGAAATACGAGGTGGCGCTTAGCGGTACGGACGGCAAGTCCAGGGAGGACGCGGTCAAGAAGCTGAATACGGAGCTGATGGCAGGCAAAGGCCCGGACGTGATTATTCTGGATGAGCTTCCTGTAAAGTCTTATATGGAAAAGGGAGTCCTTATGGATCTGAAGCCGCATATTGACGGACTCACAGGAGACGCCGCCCTGCTCCCCAATATGGTGGATGCCTTTACACAGGACGGAAGCGTCTATATGATGCCGGTGTGTTTTACCCTTCCCATGGTAGGAGGCAGACAGGAGGATGTGGAGGGGATCACGGATTACACATCTTTGGCGGATACGATGGAGAGACTGCGGGAAGAAAACCCGGATGCGGGGATCTGTGATTTCTTTGCCGGTGAGGCGACGGTGCGCTGGCTGCTGCCGATGGGCGCTGCGGCCTTTGTGGATGAGTCGGGGAATATCAATGCAGAGCTGTTGAGGGACTATCTGGCGGACACGGAGAGAATTTATAAGGCTGCCAATGAGGGGCTGCCCGATTACCTGAAAGAAAAATATGCCAATCAGAAAGACTACTATAATAAGAGTGTTTCAGAGAGAAATTACTATTATCATCATTTGGGTGCTGTTGGACAGTCGGTTCCTGATTTCATGATGGGAGATGGGCTTCTGACGGCGGGTATGCTGTATAATACGTACAGCTATCAGGAGGCTTTGTCCATCAGTCGTGTGGAAGAGTTTTCGGACGTCACATTCAAATCCTTTGACGGGATGAGTGAGGGTGTTTTTGTCCCTTCTGTTCTGGTGGGGCTGAATGCGTCTTCCACCCACCTGAAGGAGGCGGAGCAGTTCTTTGACGTGATCATGGGGACGCAGGTGCAGAGTCTTCTCTACGACGGCTTTATGACAAACAAGAGTGCACTGCAGCAGCAGCTCTCGCCACAGTGGAAGGTGCTGCAAAACGGCGGCATGAATGTGGACTATGGCGAGGTGTCGAGCAGCATCGGCGGCAGCTCAGGAGACGGCAGGGAGTATGGTCTGAATATTTATATGCCGACAAAGGAGGAGTATCAGGCCTTGTATGATCTTTGCTGTCAGGTTCATAAGCCCTATGTGGCGGACGCTGTGGTGGAGGAAGCGGTGATCAGCACAGGCGGGCTGTATCTGGACGGCCATCTGTCCCTCGACGAGGCGGTGCAGAAGATTATGGCAAAAGTGGAAATTTATGCGGCAGAATAGCATTTGTGCGAAAAATGTCTAAATCTATACTATTATAGGAGAGTTAAAGAATCATGAAAAGATCAATAAGGTGGCTGACAGCGTGCATGGCAGGCGTGATGGCCGTGTCCCTGATGGGATGCGGCAGCCCTGCGGGGCAGGGTGGTCCGGCCGGACAGGCCGGGGAAACGGACGGCACAGGGGAGACGGAAAAGGGCGTTACGGCCATGGGCCGGTATATGGAAACTTCCCAGACGCTGGATATCGGAGAGGTGACGGATCTGGTAACGCTGTCGGACGGTCGTCTGGAGCTTCTGGAAAACGGGTCGGAGGGACGCTATATTTCCTCGGACGGCGGCAAGACCTGGGAGGCGGACATCCTGCCGGGATGGTATGATCTGGTGATGGAATCCTATGTGATTGACATGAAAGGGGCTCCCGACGGGAGTGTGGCCATTCTTTGCAAGACCTATTCCCTGCCCTCTGGTGATGAGGGGGAGAGCCCGGAAGCTGCGGAGGAGGAAACCGCAGAAGAAGAGGAAAAAGGAGAAGTGGAAGCTGACGGGGAAAAGGAAGGGGAAGCCGGGGTGGAGAAGACTGCAGAACTGTGTCTTGTTTCGCCGGAGGGAGAGATGGAGCGGTTTCCCGTGCCGGTGCCGGAGGAAGAGTCTTTTCTCTGGAGGCTGTGTTTTTCAGAGGACGGGGAAAGACTTTTTTTGGCGTCAGGAGACGAGAAGGTCTATGAGATTGACCGGGAGACGGGAGAGAGAAGGCTCCTGATGCAGATTGATACCAGACCTGACGTTTTCTTTGTCTGGGAGCATTATCTGGTAGCCAAGGGTGAGTTTGACGGGGTTTTCCTGTATGATCTGGATACGCAGGAGGCAATTGAGGACAATGTGCTCTCGGATTTTGTGGCCCAGAATTATAAGCAGGACGACAGTGTCTTTCGTTCAACATACACCGTATTTCCGGCGGAGGACGACGGGATTTATCTGGCTGGGACGAAGGGGCTGCATCGGCATGCGATCGGCGGCGCTGTGATGGAGCAGGTGATCAACGGCGGTCTCTGCGGGTTAAGCGATCCCAGCAAACCGGTGGCTGTCATGATGCGGACCGCAGACGACGGGTTTCTGGCGGCGTTTTCCGAGGGAAAGCTGTCTTCCTTTATATATGATCCCAATATGCCGGCAACACCTTCGCAGACTCTTTCCGCTTACAGTCTGACCGAAAACGACATCCTAAGACAGACCATTACGCGCTATCAGGAGGCAAATCCCGACGTCTATGTGGAATACCGGGTGGGATTATCAGAAGAGGGCGGCGCGACAAGGGAGGATGCGGTCAAGAAGCTGAACACGGAGATCATGGCTGGCAAGGGGCCCGATTTTTTGGTTCTTGACGGTCTGCCGATAGATTCTTATAAAGAGAAGGGCGTGCTTTTAGACATCAGCCCTTATCTGGCGGAGCTGGAAACGCAGGAAAAGCTTTTGACGAATATCAGGGAAAGCTTTACGGAGGACGGAAACATTTTTATGATACCGGCGGCATTCACGCTTCAGATGTATTACACAGATCAGAAAAATATGGCGGATGTATCGGATCTTTCCACGATGGCGGATATGTTTGAGAGACTGCGGGGTGAGCATCCGGGAGAGGAGATTATGGAGTTGTACAGTAAGGATATGCTGTTTAACGCTGTTTTTCCTGTATCTGCACCGAATTGGATTACGGATGCGGGAGAGCCGGATATGGAGAGAATCGCAGACGACCTTGCGCAGATGAAACGCATTTATGATGCCTGCATGGAAGGTCTGCCGAATCAGGTTCTGATGAAATACAAAGGGTATGTGGAGCAGAGGGTCGTGAGCAACGACAAGGTTACGGCTTACAATGATCTTGGCGGCGGCGGGGTTCAGATGGCGGGCGACAACGTGCTGGTGAGCATGGGTACCCTGGCCAATGGCTATAATTTCGGACTCCTGCAGTCGGTGAAACGTCAGGAGGGAAAGGAGAACAGCATGATGGCACAGATTCCCGGCAGCACAGCGGATGCGTTTACGCCGGTTTCTCTGATGGGGATCTGCGCCACATCCCAAAAGGCTGACCTTGCAGGAGATTTCATGAAGATGATTCTTTCGAAGGATGTGCAGGAAACGATCTACCCGATCGGTTTCCCCATCAATGAGGAGGGACTGGAACTTTATCTGGAGAGTTTGGGCGGACAGGTGCCGGAGAATCTGCGCAAGCCGGGCGAGCCTTACGGCGGATATGGTTTTTCCAGTGAAGAGGGGGTCATTGTGCTGGATCTGTATGTACCCACAAAACAGGAGACGGCGGAAATTTGCGACATGCTGAAAACAGTGCGCACGCCCTATCTGGAAAATGTGGCTCTGGAGGATCCAATCCGGGATGCAGCGGAGGCGTATTTGGACGGTTTGTGTAGTTTGGAGGAGGCAATGGATGGCATACGGGGGACGAGCACAATTATTATGGCGGAATAGAAAAAGACTTCCTTTTCTGCTGTTTCTTCTGCCAAGTCTGTTTGGGGTGACGATGTTTGTTCTGCTTCCCTTTCTGGACGTGGTGAAGCGTTCCATGCAGACGGCGGTCACAGGGGAATTTACGGGAGTTAAAAACTACGGTGTTATCTTTCACAATCAGGCTTTTTTACTGGCGGTGGGGAATACGCTTCGTTTTACCTTTGTCTGTATCCCGCTGCTGGTGCTTGTGGGACTTTTGATTGCCTTCCCGTTAAGCACTTTTAAAAATGCGGGGCTGGTCAAGTCGGTTTATCTGTTTCCACTTGCCATGCCCACGGCCACCATTGTACTGGTCTGGAAAATGGTCTTTTACAGGCAGGGATTTTTTAATCTGGCGCTGACAAAGCTGGGGGAGATGACGGGACTGTGGGGGCCTGTTGCGGTGGATTATCTGTCCACGGGAGCTTCCTTCTGGGTGCTGGTGGCAAGTTATCTGTGGAAGAACACGGGGTATACGGTGGTGCTGTGGCTGGCCGGTATTCTGGCAATCCCAAACGAGTACATAGAAGCTGCGAAAGTGGACGGGGCGGGACGGTGGAAATGCATCCGTCATATTATCCTGCCGAATCTGAAAGGGAGCTTTTACACGATAGTCATTTTGTCCTTCTTAAATTCCTTCAAGATTTACAGGGAAGCCTATTTGGTGGCGGGATCTTATCCTCAGGAAAATATTTATCTTTTACAGCATCTGTTTAACAACTGGTTTGTGAACATGGAGTTTGATAAGATGGCGGCGGCAGCGGTCTGTGTGGGCGCCGTCCTGCTTGTGGCAATTATACTGTTACAGAGATTGTGGGACAGAGAAGAGTGATGCCTGCGGGTAACTGTGACAGGCGGCGGAGATGGAAAGGGATGGTTGCATGGCCGCGGGGAAAATCAGGATATTGCAGCAGATAAAAAAATACATAACGGCGGCGTTACTTCTTCTGCCGGCGCTGCTGATCTGCTTTCCGGTGTTTCTGATCCTGACGGGATCGGTGATGGACAGCATTGAGCTGGGCCAGTATCTGGGGCCGGTATTTAGCGGGGAAGAGGGCTTTATCCGATGGAAGCTGATGCCGGATTATCCGACTTTTTCGCATTACGGAAGGCTGCTGTTCATGACGCCAGCCTTCTTTGTCCTGTTTTGGAATTCCATGAAGCTGGTAGTCTGTATTCTGGCGGGACAGCTTATTGTGGGAGTACCGGCGGCATGGGCTTTTGCGGCTTATCGGGTGAGGGGGAGCCGGACGCTCTTTGCGCTCTATGTGGTGTTGATGCTTCTGCCCTTTCAGGTGACCATGCTGTCGAGCTATCTGGTGCTGGACCGGTTTTCGCTGTTAAACACCCACGGGGCGATCATATTACCGGCAGTATTTTCTACGTTTCCAATCTTTTTGTCCTACGGTGGATTTCGTGCGGTTCCCGTACAGCTTTTGGAAGCGGCACGGATTGACGGGGCGGGAGAACTTCGGATTTTTATGACAATAGGGCTTCCTCTTGGGAAAAGCGGATTATTGTCTGCCATAGTGTTAGGGTTCTTGGAGTACTGGAATCTGATGGAACAGCCGCTGGCTTTTCTGGAGGACAAGGCGCTTTGGCCGTTGTCCCTGTATCTGCCGGAGATTTCATGGACGCAGGCGGGCTTTGCGCTCTGCGCGTCGTTTATCACTCTGATTCCGGCGGCCTTTGTGTTTGTGCTCGGGCAGGATTATCTGGAGCAGGGCATTATTTATTCGGGACTAAAAGAATAACGTGAGAAGAACTTCTAAATCATTCGCAGCAAGGGCTGCTTCGCGAAGAAGTTCTAAGTCTCGCGCAGGAGAATGCCAAAAACGGCATTCTCCGATGGAGAGGTGACTTGTTATGAACAAAAAGAGAATTGCAGGGGGACTTATCTTTTTTCTGATTTTTATGTGGTTGTGCACATTGATCTCAAAAAGCGTGTACGCTTCCCGGCTGCCGATGGTTGCCACCTGCGGCATGGATTCCAAGTATATCGAACATGTGGTGGAGGCCGAGGGGATTGTGGAGGCAGGATCGAAACTGCCGGTAACGGTTCTGGGCGGCCTTCGTGTGGTGACGGTTTCCGTGCAGGCCGGCGACCGGGTGGAGGAGGGGGATCTTCTCTTTACGGTGGATCTGGAAGACATGAAGGAGATTATGGCGGATCAGGAACTGGCCTGTCAGAAAAATCAGTTACAGATCGATGCCATCCTGCATAACAGAGAGCTTGCACAGGAAAAGAAAGCATTGGAAGAAGCCAGGGCCAGAGAGGATTATGACGCCCTTGCCAGATATCAGGATACGCTCGTGGGAAGGGCTGCCGAGAATGTGGCGCAGGCGGAGGAAGCCCTTGACGAATTGCAGGCGGAGAACAGGGCCCACGAGAATGACTGGAAAAGAGAGGACGGGGAGACCAAGACCGAGGAGGAGATGGAGGCGGAGCGCAAAGCCAGAGAGCAGGAGGAGGAACGGCTGAAGCAGGAGCTGCAGGCAGCGGCTTATGCGGAGGCTGACGCGAAGTGGAACCGGGACAATATCATAAAGGACGCCGGACGCAGGGTGGAGGACACCGTGTCCGGGGAGGATGAGGATGCAGCCCTTGCCGTCTACCGGGCGGAGGTGGCGGGCATACAGGAAAAACTGGCGGCTTATCGGGAGATTTTGAATCAGGAAGGGAAGATCACAGCCCCCTTAAGCGGCATGGTGACAGATATCTACGTGCAGGCGGGCGGCAGAGTGCCGGACACGGCTTCCTTTCTTATGGCTGACGATAGCGTACCCTGCCAGTTCCGTGTCACCCTGACAAAAGAAGATAAGACTTATGTAAACTTAAATGACGATGTGAAGCTGAAACTGGGAAACAGGAAGGAAATCAATGCCACCGTGGATTATCTGATGGAGAATGAGAACGCGCCGGGCAGTTTTACCGCTGTTTTGCGGCTCCCGGAAGAGACTGGCACACCCGGACAGTCGGGCACGGTCGTCTGTGCAAAAGCCGGGGAGAAACAGCCCTGCTGCATTCCCATTCTGGCCCTGCACGAGAATCCGGGAGGCGCCTGCTATGTGTATGTGGTAGGCGAGCGGGAAGGCATTCTGGGCATGGAGTATTATGTGGAAGAAATCAATGTCAGTGTGGTCGATAAAAATGATAAATTTGCGGCGGTAGAGGGTGCGATCACGGCAGAGAGCCGGATCATCCAGTCGGCGGACAAGGAGATTGCGAAGGGGGATGTGGTCAGACTGTCAGAGCCTTAAAGCACGGGTTTGTGGGTTTTTATAATATATTTAAGAATTGCGAGGGTTGAAAATCAGGCCGCCCGGTTGTACAATAGCATTGACATTGGAGATTTGCTTTGACTAACTGCTGTAGAGGGGAAAAACGATGGTTCTGGCGGTGATAAAAGTTACCTTGTTGTGTATTGTGGCGCTTACCGTTCTGTATCTGCTGGCGATTATGCCCCGGGTGTTCAACCGGCCTGACACAACTCTTTTTAAAAAGGTCTATTTTGCCCACAGGGGGCTTCACGATAATGCGTCGGACGCGCCGGAAAATTCCATGGCGGCTTTCAGGAAGGCGGTGGAGGCCGGACTGGGCATGGAATTGGACGTGCAGGTGACAAAGGATGGCGTGCCGGTCATCTTTCATGATTTTAAACTCAACAGAATCTGTAAGGCGGAGGGAAAGATTACGGGCTGTACATACGAGGAACTGCAGACTTACAGACTTTGCGACAGCAAGGAACGTATTCCGAAGCTTTCCGAGCTGCTTGAGATGGTGGACGGCAAGGCGCCTCTGATCGTGGAGATTAAGGCAGAGACGGCCAATGTGTCCTGCTGTGCGGTCATAGACAGGATGCTCCGCGCTTACAGGGGCGCTTACTGTATTGAGTCCTTTAATCCCTTCGTTCTCTGGTGGTTTCGCAGGAATCACAGGGATGTGGTGAGGGGACAGCTCTCCTCCAACTTCCGCAGGGAAGGGGAATACTGGAATATCCTTTACTTTTTGATGACCCACCTTTTATTCAATTTCCTTACAAAGCCGGATTTCATAGCTTACAATCACAAATTCAGCGAGGAGCCGGGAAGAAGGATATGCAGACGGCTCTACCGCCATCCCGCCGCGGCCTGGACGGTTCGCAGCCAGCAGGATCTGGAGGCACTAAAAGGCGAGTATGATGTATTCATATTTGACAGTTTTCTCCCGGCGAAAATAAAGCAGTTGTGAGGGGTTACCCTAAATCGACAAATATCTCAGGATATTTGTCTTTCTTTTTGTGAATCATTTAAAAAAACAGTGTAAAAATTTCAAAAATATGGTAAAATAGATGCTAGTTTAGAGTCATTATTTTATTCGTGAATGGAGGATAGCAAAAACATGGCGAAATGGGTGTATTTGTTTGAGGAAGGAAACGCGGATATGCGTAATCTTCTTGGGGGAAAAGGAGCAAATCTGGCGGAGATGACGAATTTGGGACTGCCGATCCCGCAGGGCTTTACCGTGACCACAGAGGCCTGCACGGATTATTACAATAACGGCAGACAGATCTCGGATGAGATCAGGGAGCAGATTTTCACGGCGCTGGCAAACCTTGAGGAGAAACAGGGCAAGAAGTTTGGCGATACCGAAAGTCCGCTTCTTGTGTCGGTGCGTTCCGGGGCGAGGGCTTCCATGCCGGGTATGATGGATACCATTCTGAATCTGGGTCTGACGGATGTGGCCGTGGAGGGCTTTGCGAAGAAGACCGGAAATCCCCGGTTTGCGTATGATTCTTACCGCAGATTTATTCAGATGTTCTCCGACGTGGTTATGGAGATCCCGAAATCTTTCTTTGAGAGGATTCTGGATGAGATCAAAGAGTCCAAAGGCGTGAAGTATGACACGGATCTGACGGCGGACGACATGAAGGAAATCATTGTCCGTTTTAAGAATATCTATAAGGAAAACAAGGGCGAAGAGTTCCCGCAGGATCCCAAGGTACAGCTTATGGAAGCGGTGAAGGCCGTGTTCCGTTCCTGGGACAATGAGAGAGCCATTGTATACAGACGTATGAACGATATTCCCGGCGACTGGGGCACTGCGGTAAATGTGCAGGCCATGGTATTCGGAAACATGGGAGACACATCCGGAACGGGTGTAGCCTTCACCAGAAATCCTTCCACCGGCGCGAAGGGCATCTACGGCGAGTACCTGATCAACGCGCAGGGTGAGGACGTGGTGGCAGGTATCCGTACACCTCAGCCCATCACCAGACTGGAGCAGGATCTTCCCGAGTGCTATAAACAGTTTATGGAGATCGCGAACCGCCTTGAAGACCATTACCGCGACATGCAGGATATGGAGTTCACCATTGAGGAAGGCAAGCTCTTCTTCCTGCAGACCAGAAACGGCAAGCGCACCGCACCTGCGGCTTTACAGATTGCCTGCGATCTGGTAGATGAAGGAAAGATTACACCCGAGGAGGCAGTGCTTCGAATCGAGGCGAAGTCACTGGATCAGCTGCTGCATCCTACTTTTGATATTGACGCATTGAAGGCGGGACAGGTGATCGGACAGGCACTTCCCGCGTCCCCCGGCGCTGCGGCAGGTAAGGTGTACTTTACGGCCGACGAGGCGAAGGCAGCCCACGAGAAGGGCGAGAGAGTTGTGCTCGTGCGTCTGGAAACATCCCCGGAGGATATCGAAGGTATGCACGCGGCGGAAGGCATTCTCACCGTGAGAGGCGGTATGACCTCCCACGCGGCAGTGGTTGCCCGCGGTATGGGTACGGCCTGCGTTTCCGGCTGCGGCGAGATTGCCATCAATGAAGAGGACAAGGTATTCCAGCTCGGCGGAGAAGTGTTCCACGAGGGAGATTATATTTCCCTGGATGGTTCCACCGGCAAGATTTATAAAGGCGATATCCGTACTGTGGAGGCTTCTGTCAGCGGCAACTTCGGACGGATCATGGAGTGGGCGGACAAGTACCGCAAACTGAAAGTACGCACCAACGCGGATACTCCGGCGGATGCTGCCAATGCCGTGAAGTACGGCGCAGAGGGCATCGGCCTTTGCAGAACGGAGCATATGTTCTTTGAGCCCGACAGGATTCCCAAGATCCGTCAGATGATTTTGGCGAGAACCGCGGAGCAGAGAGAGAAGGCGTTGAATGCCCTGATTCCTTTCCAGAAGGGCGACTTTAAGGCGCTGTATGAGGTAATGGAGGGCAGACCGGTGACCATCCGTTTCCTGGATCCCCCGTTGCATGAGTTTGTGCCCACAGAGCAGGGCGATATCGATGATCTGGCTGTGGAGATGATGATGACCGCCGAGGAAGTGCAGGAAATCTGCGATTCCCTCCACGAGTTCAACCCCATGATGGGCCATCGCGGATGCCGTCTGGCAGTGACTTACCCTGAAATTGCAAAGATGCAGACCAGAGCCGTGATGGAAGCGGCCATCGAAGTGAAAAATGAGAAGGGCTTCGATATCGAGCCTGAGATCATGATCCCTCTGGTAGGAGAGAAGAAGGAGCTTAAGTTTGTCAAGGATGTGGTTGTGGAAGTGGCGGAAGCCGTTAAGAAAGAAAAGAATTCCGACATCAAGTACCACATCGGCACGATGATCGAGATTCCCCGCGCGGCGCTTCTTGCAAACGAGATCGCAGAGGAGGCGGAGTTCTTCTCCTTTGGTACCAACGATCTGACACAGATGACCTTCGGCTTCTCCCGCGACGACGCAGGTAAGTTCTTAGGTGATTACTATAAGAATAAAATTTACGAGTCCGATCCTTTCGCAAGACTGGATCAGAACGGCGTAGGCCAGCTGGTACAGATGGCGGCTGAGAAAGGCCGCACGACCAGACCCGACATTAAACTGGGTATCTGCGGCGAGCACGGCGGCGATCCTTCCTCCGTGGAGTTCTGCCATAAGGTGGGCCTGACCTATGTGTCCTGCTCACCGTTCAGAGTGCCGATTGCAAGACTGGCGGCGGCGCAGGCGGCGATCTCTGAGAAATAATGTGTCATGCAGGTTATTTTTGCAGAACATCTTTTTGCCGGATGCAGATATTATTTTTGGCTGAAAGAATCAGAAACAACCGAATAAAAAAGTAAAATTCAGGATCTTGTAGGATTCATTCTTGCAAGGTCCTCTTCCTTTCTTTCTCCTCCCCATATCCTTTTCAATCTCTGGAAAGCATCCAATCCTCTGTTTTATTGGTGTAATGCCGAACCAGTATAACAGAGTCTTCTTCTTTTCCCTCTATTTCCCTCATCCCTTCCCATAAAACATCGAACCCCTAGCATTTCCTACATATTAGAAAAGAAAAGTAAATCCTGCTGCCACCATACTTTTATCAGTATATTCTTGCCTCAGAGCCTCTTCCTTTCTTTCTTTTCTCCTCATTCCTTCCTATCTCTAAGGACATCGAAACCCCTAGCATTTTCGGGTTATTTGAAAGAAATAAGCCCTGTTATGTTCTTACACTATCCAGTATATCTCAATTACTGATCCTCTTCCTTTTCCTTCTTTTCTCGTTCTATTTTCAATCCCCAATAGGTAGCCTCACTATAGTATCTCCCATAATAATTCAGTCCTTAGAAGCCGGTATTTTTCCTTTTTTCTTCTGAAAAGGTTGTGGGAAAGAGAAAGAAAAGAAGAGGATACCTATAGCCTTAAATATAAAGATGTGCAGATAAGTATAACTGTATTGAGATTTGTTAAGGTCGGATGAGCCAAGAGTAAATACAGTATTGTCATATAAAAAGGAAGATAAAATCAGGGAGGAAGCAGTGGAAGTTTTAAATGCATATATAATAGTTATTGAACTGATTTCCGAGAAATTTGGTTTCGGAGTTTGTTATCTGTAATTCTTGAAAGGCGATTAAAATTCCACTATAATATAAAAAGAAAGCTTTTTCTAAATTCAACTATTAGATAGGAGATAAAATGAATACTAACGCACATGTTAAGGAACTTCTTCAAATTGAACTGACATCTTATGATGCGATGACTGCTGAAAATGGATATGATTTAAACCAAATTATTTTTGACTTAGATAGTCAAATTAATTTGTTGTCCAGTCAGGCGGATAAATATGACTATTTGCTTTCCGTCGGTAGCGGAATACTGTGTGGAATGCTTGACATACTATGGGTTGGTGATTTCAGCCTGAAGCGTGGACGGGATTATGCAAGTGATATGACAGAGGAATTTGTCAAAAAAACCGCCAATCTGCTCGGATGCGAAAAAAGATGATTTATCCTCTGCGGTTGAGTTCCTTGAAAAGAAATTTCCAGTTCCCAGCGATGGAAATACGCCTGATTTTGGCGGCGGTCTCCAACACCATTTACGCGACTTTGCCCATCATCCCACAATCGTTGGGCTGATGTTTTCGCTTCTCACGCAGTTTACAGAAAAATCTTACGGAACAGATGTAAACGGTTTATTTATCATTGTGGATGTGCCGGAGAAGAGCAAAGTCTTTATCGGAAAGGATGTTCCTGAAAAAATCCTCTTTGGAACGATTGTATGGTTTTTTCATCTTATCAGTGATATGGCTGGTTCCAGTAGTACCGCAGGATTAAGTGGTGGAACTGGAATCCCCGGGCCTCTTCTTTCATTGGCAAAAGAGTTGTCTGTACTTCCCTTTTTTAAAGATATGAAAATTGGGAAAGATTCGTTGTCGCAATTTTTATCCAAACTTTTCAATGGTACTTTGCTCGCCAAACGAGATGAAAATGGTAAGATCATCAAAGATACCATCCTAAGATTTGATTTACGGGGAGAACTTGGCGTTGGTATTGAGCTTGGAAGGCAGGCTGTCCCGGTTATCGCAAACGAGTGCATTGTAAGAACATTTTATTTTATTCGTCGTCTTGCAATGGAAATGAGTAAATCCAACGTTCACTCTCTTTCCGATATGGCAAAGATGAATTGGGATAATATTAAGCCCGCTAATAATCCTACAATTGCAAGAATGCTTACCATTTCTACTGGCGTCTTTACAATGCTTGATATTGGAGATGCTGTCATTTCCCAAAAATATTGGGTATCTGTCAATTATATCGGCATTGGACGCTTTGCAGTCGCTATTGGCAAAGATATTAGTTGGGGTTTAAAGGTAAGAAATATAAGAAAGATTAAAGAGATGTATCAGAATATAGAGCGCTTTTCCTATAAGCGGTTAGACGACAAAATCTATAAAGATATAAGTAAAGATTTGGATATTGGCCAGTTTGGTTTAACAGTAGAGCAGACGGAAATATTATATAATCTTGAATGCCTTAAAGTACAAAATGATATCCGATACACATTACTGCCATCTGCCAAAGCGCTAAAACTGGAATGGCTGAACGAGTGGAAGGGATATATTTCCAACGGGTTTGGTGTCTTCTTGCAACTTGAAACCGCTCACCTTCACTGGTATAGTGAAGAAAAACTGATTCGGAAAATTCAGCAAAACAATCCCTCCGATGTCTGGTTCCGGCTGGTTTTGCTTGAAGCTATGCTCTTCGAACCCTATTATCCATTGAGTCTTGAAAAGGATAAGAAGGGAAACGATATCCCAAGTCGGAAATATTCTGTACTTCAGAATCCTCTTTTGGGATATGGACAAGGACTTGGCGACAGCTATCTTGATTCTGTTTTCCATGGCAATTATTACAAAAATGGTTATGTGAAAAGGCTTCGAAAATGCTATGACAAAACACTGTTTGAGTTGAATCAAGTTTTGAAAACGGTGTTGACTTCCTTGGGTATAACCGCTGCCATCACAATAGCAACTGTTGCGACAGCTGGTGCGTTAGCACCATCTATAGCGGTTACTTTAGTCGGTTCAAATTTTGCTGGACTTCATGGTGCAGCTTTAACAAGTGCATGCTTAGCTTACTTTGGTGGCGGCGCGATTGCGGCGGGTGGCGCTGGAATGGCGGGAGGGACAATTGCAATAGTAGGTGGTGGCACAATACTTGGGCTTGGTGCGGGGGTTGGCGTAGGCGGAGCAGTGGGATTTGCAGGTCTGACCGGCAAAAAAAATACCATTCTGCAATCCGCGAAACTTCTTGTGGCCGTAAAGGAAATATTCTTAAACGACGAACATGACATTATATTCTCAAATAGTATTTATGAAAAATATGTTCAGAACATCGTAGCAATTGAAAAAGGGCTGGTGGAGCTAAAGATTCAGGCTGATGTGGCTGGCGGCGAAGAAAAGAAAGAGTTGAAGAGCAAAATAAAGAACGCACAGGAATCTGTTGATGCAATGAAGATTGCAAGAAAATCTCTTCTAAAATTCAAAAGTTCCTTTGAGCAAGGTTTGCGTATGGCGTAAATTATATATTCTTACATATGAACTTTTTGGGATGACATTTTATATTTTTGGCTGAGAGCAGAAGAAATAATGAAATAATGGTTAAAATTAGGACTTTGTGAAATTCAGTTACAAGGTCCTAATCTTTTACTTTTCAACCTCTTGATTTTAGTCTTACCCAATATGGGACTACTGAAAAAAGAAAACGAAGAAAGATCAGGTATATATCATATGAGGCTTAGCCCAAGAAGAATATGTATTAAAT
>CAMQTN010000025.1 GCA_947037115.1 uncultured Lachnospiraceae bacterium | reverse complement strand
GAACCTTGACAAAGAAAGCGGCGCAAGATAACGGCGGCGCAGCATAGGGCAGATCGGATACGTCCCTTTTGCGCCGAGCCATACGGCGGGTGCGCCACGACGCTATCCGGCGGGGTTTTCTTTCCCTGCCGGGACAGCCGAGCGACCAACACCACGCCGGGGAGCAAGTTTAGCAGCTTGCGGGCGACGACAGCGCAGAATATATAATGATACTCCCTTACCGCCACAGTCCGAGCGTTCAAAGCGTCGCAGGCAATGGGTAGGGCTGCATGAGAACCATGCAGGGGTGAAACTCCCGTGAGGTTACGCTATTAACCGTCCGATCACAGCCCCTTTTTTCACCATTAACCTTTTACCCATTTTTGAAAGGGGGATTTATAGAATGAACAATGCTGATGTGCCTATTTGGGAAAAGTACACGCTTACCATTGAGGAAGCGTCAAAATATTTCCGCATTGGGGAAAACAAGCTGCGGAAACTTGCAGAAGAAAATCCCACGGCGGGCTGGGTGATCTTGAACGGCAACCGTATTCAGATCAAGAGGAAACAGTTTGAAAAGATCATTGACACACTGGACGCAATTTAGCGAAAAAGATAGTGAAAAGGAGCCTTGAATGTGCTATAATAAGTTTAGGCATATCAAGGCTCTTTCCGACACGGAAAGGAGCAAAAACAATGTCGGAGAAAAGACGTGATAATAGAAACCGCATTTTGCGTTCGGGAGAGAGCCAGAGAAAAGACGGGAGATATGCTTATAAATATACCGATACTTTTGGTAAAGTGCAATTTGTCTATGCGTGGAAGTTAGTGCCTACGGACAAGACCCCTGCCGGGAAGCGTGACGACATATCCCTTAGAGAAAAGGAAAAAGAGATACAGAAAGACCTTGACGACGGGATAGACACAATCGGAAAGAAAATGACTGTCTGCGAGCTTTACGCGAAGCAGAACCGCCACCGGGGGAATGTAAGGCATAACACCACAAAGGGGCGCGAACGGCTGATGAAGCTGCTGGAAGCGGATAAACTTGGTTCCTGCCCTATTGACAGTGTGAAGCTGTCCGACGCGAAAGAATGGGCGTTGCGCATGAAAGAAAAGGGAATATCCTACAAGACCATAAGCAACGACAAGCGTTCTCTGAAAGCTGCTTTTTACACAGCGATACAGGACGACTGTATAAGGAAGAACCCCTTTGACTTCCAGCTAAACACCGTGATCGAGGACGACACAGAGCCGAAAGTACCCCTCACAGCGGAACAGGAAGAAAGCCTTTTATCCTTTATGCAAAGTGATAGCGTCTATCAGAAATACCGTGACGAGGTTATCATACTGCTGGGGACGGGGCTTAGGATTTCCGAACTCTGCGGGCTGACTGAAACCGACCTTGACTTTGAAAACCGGGTAATCAATGTAGACCACCAGCTTTTACGGAGCGCGGAAACAGGCTACTACATAGAGAAGCCCAAAACGCAGAGCGGTATCAGACAAATTCCAATGAGTGAAAAAGTGTATGAAGCGTTGGGGCGCGTGTTGGAGAACCGCAAAGGAGCGAAGCAGATCACCATTGACGGTTACAGCAATTTCCTTTTCCTCAACCGGGACGGTTGCCCGAAAACGAATGTGAACTATGCTACCATGTTTCGGGGGCTTGCAAAGAAGTATAACAAGTGCCATGAGGAAGCGTTACCGAAAGTAATGACACCCCACACCCTACGCCATACGTTCTGCACCAACTTAGCCAATGCGGGCATGAACCCGAAAGCGTTACAGTATATCATGGGACATTCCAACATCACCATGACGCTGAACTATTACGCACACGCAACATTCGCTTCCGCAAAGGCTGAAATGGAAAGGCTGATTGCAGCATAGCCGCAGACGGATTTACTACTTCTTTTACTACCATTGAGAGGGAAAACCTAAAAGGTTATGAGGGTATATAAGAACTTCTCCCCATATCTAAAATGCCGGGAAAGCCCGAAAATACGGGCTATACCGACATATAAGAACTTCTAAAGAGATAATCTAAATTCACCATAAATTTTCAAGGACAATGCTTCCCTCCGCTTTTCATTCCCATCATATAGATCCTTCGGTATATCTGAATGCGTCCGCATACAATCCGGCCTGTATCTTCCACATCGCCGCATATTTTCCATCCTTCGCAAGCAGCTTCTCATGGGTTCCGCTCTCCACGATCCTCCCGTTTTCCATCATATAGATACAGTCTGCATCCCGGACGGTAGACAGCCTGTGGGAAATAAAAATCACAGTCTTATCCTTTGCAATCTCGTTTAGCTCCTGATTCAGCCGATACTCCGCCAGCGGGTCAAGCGCGCTGCTGGGTTCATCCATAATAATCAGGTTCTGCTTACGGTACAGCGTCCGGGCAATGGCCACTTTCTGCGCCTCCCCGCCGGACAGATTCACACCGCCCTTCTCAAACTCCGTTGTGAGCGGCGTCTCGATCTGATAACAAAGTCTGTTATCCTCCAAGGTAAAATGCGCATCATACAACGCCTGTTCCACCCGGTAATTCTCATCTCTGCTGCCATCTTCCACATCCATCAGCACATTTTCCTTAAGAGACGCCGCATAGAGTTTGAAATCCTGAAACACGGAGCCGATACTGCGACGATATGCCATAACCTGATAATCTCTGATATCTTTCCCGTGATAAGAGATCTTTCCCCCGTCGGGATCATATAACCGCAGCAACAGCTTCACCAACGTGGTTTTGCCGGAGCCGTTGTAACCCACCAGTGCGATTTTCTGTCCCGGTTCCACAGTGAAAGTCACGTCCCGTAATATCTGTTTCTCCGGAAGATAGCCGAAATCCACATGCTCCACCGAAAGGCTGCCGCTGCCCTCCGGCACAGACTTCTCCCCTCTTGATACAATCGTAGGCTCCATCTGCAAAAATTCCCTGATTCGATAAATATAGGCTGAATTTTCCGCCACTGTCCGAAAACTGAGAATCACTATTTCTATGTTGCTGGAGGACCGCCATATACAGGAACGGCTTGTGACAAGCTGTGCGCCGGACAACACCCGCAAAACAAGCATCTGGTATAAAAGAAGCGTCCAGACCGCCCCCTCCTTAACAATACGGGCTAAGAAACCCTCGCGCAGCAGACCGTAAGCAAACAGTGATTTCCCGTACTTTCTATTAATCCCTTCTATTTTGTGATTTTCCTCCGCATAATCCACCTTGCAGCTATCCTTCATCTGCGGATATAAACGAAGCTCCCCGGCATAGTCAGTCAGATAAAATACCCGATTCCCATACTCCCGCTGCTGTTCGTGAGGCAGCCGTTCCATCCGGGCTTCCACCATCTTTTTATTCTCCTGCACAACGCACAGCAGCTCAAAAGGAAGAACTGCTGCCATGACAAGCAGTGCCACAGGATTGATATAAATACAGTAACCGATCGTACATAAGACGCCAACCGAACGCGCAATAATGGATTTTTCGAAAACCAAAAACCGATCCAGACAGCGGTCAGTCTCCTCCGTTGCCAAAATAAAATTCTCATAGAAATCTTTGTCATCATAACAGGACAGATCGATTTCCTTCGCTTTCTCATAAATTTCTATCCGAAGCGCCTGATATAATGTCTGTTTTCCCCGCGGGAATACGTAGTGCTTATAAATGGCAAAAGTCACCGTAGATACGGCAATCGCCGCCATCAGAATACCCATGCACCACAGGATTTTCCGAAAATCACCGCCCTCTTCCGCCACGGTCAGAACATAATTGACCGTCCAGGTAAACTCAAAAAATATGGAAACCTGCAGCTTGACCGCCTCAAACATATGGTACGCCATAAAACCCGGCGCATGTTTAAAACAAAATCTGGTCAAAAACCACTGCTGCGCAATCACCTGCCGCCACGTAAGCATTTCTTTCATTTTATTTCTTCCTTTCCGCCCATCCTGATTCAACTCGGAGAATGCCCGTTTTGAGGACTTTTTTCGCTCGACTAACCTTGATAGTTTTTCGCCTGCAATCGATACAGGGAAGCATATTCCCCGTTCCGCCCCATCAGTTCCTGATGTGTCCCCCGTTCCTGAATCCGTCCGTTTTTCAAATAAAAGACAATATCCGCGTCGCGGACGGAAGATAATCGGTGGGAAATGAAAAATAAAATCCTGTCCTTCCCATATTCCCTGATATTTTCAAATAAATGGTATTCCGCCAGAGGGTCAAGGGCGCTGCTTGGCTCGTCAAACACTGCAATGGGACTATTTTTTGCAAACGCCCTGGCCGCCAGTATCTTCTGGTTCTGCCCGCCGGAAAATACCACGCCCTCTTTGGAAAACTCGCGGGTAAGGATCGTCTTTTCCCTTAGCGGCTGGCTTTCTACCTCCTCATACATATCTGCAAGTATAAGCGCACACTTTACCCTCTCCCTGTCCTTTTCGCTCTCCGTATGCTGTCCCATCAGAATATTTTCCTCAATGGTATTTGCAAAAATCCTGCCATTTTGAAAAGCCGTGGCGAACAGTTCCCTGTAAGCCCTCACCTGATATTCCCGGATATCGATTCCGTTCACAAGTATCCGCCCCTGGTCGGGGTCGTAAAGCCGCATGAGAAGTTTCATCAGCGTACTTTTTCCGGCACCGTTATACCCCGCTAACGCCACACTCTGACTGCCCTCTATCTTAAAATGAATATCCTTCAGCACATAATCGCCGCCTTTATACCCAAAAGACACATGCTCAAACTCTACTGTGCGGATCGGAAGCTCCGGCATAAGCCCCTCCTGATCCTCCGGAATTGACGGCTCGTACTGTAGAAAATGTCGGGTCTGTTCCAGATACAAACCGTTCTTGACAATAGCCATCACCGAGTCCGCAAACCCGATCAGCGTCCATGTGTTGGAGTTCATCGTCGTCTGAATTACCGCCATCTGGGCAAACACCATGGTACCGCTGACCAATACCCGGTATCCTGCGTAGAGGACCGCC
This sequence comes from uncultured Lachnospiraceae bacterium, assembly GCA_947037115.1. Lineage (GTDB taxonomy): Bacteria > Bacillota > Clostridia > Lachnospirales > Lachnospiraceae > UBA3282. The sequence goes on along the minus strand of CAMQTN010000025.1, from coordinate 34,033 downwards.
CCCTCCTGCAATAAGGTAAACGTAAAATACTGGAACAGCCAGAAAAGAAGCATGTTTCCCAGAGAATAACGCCCAATCACCTTTCGGATCGCCTCAACAGCCCTGTCATACTGCTTTTTCAGCAGACGGAATACATTCGTCATCCGTATTTCCTTGGCGTATTCGCCCAGATGAACCGTGCGGTTCACATAGTCCGCCATTCTCTGGAATACGATATTTTCTCTTTCCATGCGGAAAATCCGACTGTTTAACACGCCATAAAAAACAAAGTTACCGAGAATCGGAAAGATGATAAACAGCGCCGCCAGACGGTCAATCTGATAAATAATCACCATTCCGCCAATCATTGCGACAAATCTGGCCAAAATCTGGCAGACACCTTCCAGCGTTTCCGGCAGCTTCACATGCGCCTGACTGACCGCCATCATGTACTCATTGTAAAACTCACTGTCCTCAAAACAGCGCATATCAACCTGACAGGCTTTATCATACAGCATTCTGTTGATACCATTGTATAACTTCACATCCGTAACCGGCTTGACATAAGCCTCAAAGTACCGGCTGAATATATTAAGCAGTGCTTCCAGGATCACAACGCTCCAGACATACAACATCATTTTTTCAAAAGAAGTCTGTTTCATAGCCATATCAAGGATAAAGCGGATCAGGACACAGGAAACAATCAGCCAGTCCACATACATGAAAGCCCAGTGTAAAAACTCCAGAATTACCCGTTTTTTGCTGATTTTCCATCCCACTCCCAATGCAAATTTGCAGGATGAAAAGGTTCTGTACAGAAATCCTTCCCTCATATTGCTTCCCTCATTTCTAATCTTCGTCTGTTTTCTTTTTTGTAGTACACACCCAGAAAGACAGCAACTTTCCAAGCGTGTACTACTACTGTATTGGCTACGTGCAAAGTATATCATAAAAAATCCTGCATATACTTTGACTGTCCTCCAATCTGCCTTTTTTGTCCCTTAATTTCCATTGCCTGCGCGAAAAATATTATTTATACTTATAATAAGAAATTATCTTTCTGCTATTTCGCCCTGGATTGATAAATTAGTTTCCAGTAAAGATTATTGGCAGAAAAGGGAGAAACCTATATGGAAAAATCACTGTTTGACGTTTCAGTGATCTGCGATGGAAAAGTGATCGGAATGGGACGCTTAGTCGGTGACGGCGCAATGTACTGGTATTTGCAGGAAATCATCATTCTACCGATATGAAAAAATGGATAGAAATTGACGTCTGACGACAGAGGAGAATCAAGACAACTATGTTACAGATCGGAATTTGCGACGACGAACCGCTTCTTTTAAATGAAATAAAAGTAATTACAGAGGACTGTCTGCAACGGCAACAGGCCTTTTCTATCCTGTCAACCTACACAGACGGCCGGACGCTCCTCTATGAAATTCAGGACGGTAAGCACTTTGACCTGCTGCTTCTCGATATCGAGATGCCCGATCTTTCCGGAATGGAACTGGCGAAACAGATCCATGAACTGTTGCCGGACGCATTGATGATTTTTGTGACCGCCCACTATAAATATGCCGTAGATGCCTACGAACTCCATATTTTTCGTTACATTCCCAAAAACCAGCTTAAAACCCGGCTTCCCCATGCGCTGAAAGATGCTGCATCATTTTTGGAAATCCAAAATACGGATTCCTATATTATCAGCAGCCAGAACCTCTTTGAACGGATTGCTCTCAGAAATATCCTGTATATTGAAAAGGATGGGAAAAACGCGCTCTTTCACATGGCATATGATAAAAACCAGAACCAGGACCCGGCAAACCAGACCAAACGGCTTCGCAAAACGCTGACGGAAGTTTTTGACGATCTGCATTCGGATGAATTCTATTTTATTGAACGGGGATTTATCGTGAACCTGCGGCATGTAACGGGAATTTCACGCTGCGACTGTATTCTCACGGATCAGACGCATCTGCCGATTTCCCAGAGCCGACTGCCGGAATTTAAGAAAAAACTGAACCTTTATTGGAAAAATAAAGTCTGACCATCTGTTTTAGAATAGAGGACATTATGCTGCAGACACGCAAAAACCGTATCAAATTTCTGGAACGCAAAAACACGGTATTGGAAGAGAATTATCATCTCCTCACGGATCTTTACCGCAAGAACGAGCATCTGTATCACGATATGAACCACCACCTGCAGATGATTTACCACCTTGCCAAAAAGAACGGAACATCGGAAATCGCAGATTACATTAACTCTATCAGCGCCCCGATTGACGAGCTGTCCGACACCACATGGAGCGGCGTCGATATCGTGGACGCCATTTTAAACCATACCCTTCTCGAGGCACAAAAACAGGGAATTGAAATAGATGTAAACGCGGAATTTCCAAAGGACTGTAATATCACCTCTGACGATCTTTGTGTGATATTATTTAATTTACTGGACAATGCCGCGGAAGCCTGCCTTCGTTATATGAACCAGACCGGCAATCCGCCCCATATGGAAGTAACGCTTCGCAGAATCCACCAGTTTCTAATTATTAAAATACAAAATCCCTGTGTTCCTCCCCGAAAGCTTTTTGGTATCTTTCCCACCACCAAAGCCGACACCCGACACCACGGCATCGGTCTGCGCAACGTGCGGGAAAAGGTGGAAAAATATAACGGCAGTCTGGAAATTGAAGTGGAAGGCGATGTGTTTACTGTGACGGCGTTGTTATTTTTTGAATAATAATTCCTGTCACCGCTTTTGCATTATACTGTCAGATCCCCATTTCACTTTTGTTTTTCACATACTGCCGCTGTCCATCTGAAACGGATATCTGCTCGCCTGCTGCCGGAATCCCATATGTAATGACCCTGCGCATATTGGGTACAATTTTGTCCCAGCATATCTTCCACTTTGACTGCTTTCTTCTCATATCAAATAAAATCCACATGAGTATCCGGAAAGCCAGAAACCTTCCCGTCACTGTCGCAATTGCCGCTCCCCGAATACCCATAGCGGGCAGACCAAATTTTCCAAAGATCAGCAGATAGTTCCTGCGTAATTTCTTACCGTTTCTGACAGATTCCACAAAAATCGGTATACTTAATTGAAACGCCCTCATCATATAGAAATCGTTATGACGCAAATGTTACTGCTTTTCACCCCTGAATTTTCTGGCACATACAAAAACCACAACCGCTGTGGCCGTCAGAAACTCCGCCATAAATATACTGGGATTCCATATATCCCACTCCCAGAAAAAATTATGTTCGACAAAACATACGGCCAGAAGTATCAAATAGACGACAATCCCATATAAAATGCATTCCCTGATTTTCTGCTGCCGCTGTTCCCGTAGAAGCATCTGCTGTTGCTGCTTTTCGAGCATTTCTGTCTTCACGGACAGATCATCGATCTCCGACGGCTTTAACAGATAGTCTGTGGTAACGTCAAAAACTGTGCTCAATGCTACGATCTTTTCCAGCTCGGGAACCGCCTGACCACTCTCCCACTTGGAGACGGACTGCCTCGAAACATTCAGCTTTTCGGCAAGCTGTTCCTGTGTCATGTCCTTCGCCTTCCGTAAGGTTAATAGTTTTTCAGAAAAATCCATGTTGTGTTCCTCCTTTTGTTTTGATATCTGCATCCTATCAAAGCCCAAGGTTACCTTCTATACAGACCTCTGTATATTTGCGCAACCTACAGTAGAAAAAACGAGGCCCATGCGCCCGATTCGGAGAATGCCCCATATTCTCCCTAAATGTTATACTCTATTTCTACGATATTCCATAATCAGTTCTTCCACCAAATATTCATCACTCATACAGTGCATGTCGGACACTCCTTCGCTTATCAGCCGATAACATTCCGAATGGTAAAAGAAGGAAAGCGCTTCATCAAGAGAGAATCCCACACGCACGGACAGACTCTCAACCAAACGTGCATATTTTTTTTGCAATAAAATCGGATTCGCATTCATACCCGCTCACTCCCTTTAAAATGTAAATACTTCTTTAAAATATCTTCCGTCCTAAGGCAAATCTGCAAGTTAGGCTTTTCATAACGCAATCTGCTGATTGCCTCTGCCTTATCAATCAACCCGTCAAAATATAGTTCTACCGTATTAAATACTTTATCATTGGCTACTCCGCCCGTTACAATATCATAGTCAGAAGTATCTTTCCCACTGCGACAGTTCAAAATGAAATCAAGCCATTCCTCTGAATAAGACTCAAAAGCCAGCATCCTGCATTCATTATATGCATTTTCATCGAATTCATAGCAGGAAACAATTCCTTCCTCGCCACGCCTCTTAAATTTTCCGCACCATTTCACTGCTTGGTTATAAATAGGTGTCGTGTAAAATCCGCGTCCGAAATCCACATTAAATCGGGAATGCCTCAAATCAGGTACCCGAATTTCTATATTAGAACCATGATACAGAATCATGTTTGCACACCTCGCTCTTTCATTACCTCAACAATATCATTTACAATATACTCTTTGCTCTGTGTGTGCAGCATTTCATATTCCGGCACAATATAATCATTTAAAATATTGCTTTTCTCTGCCAATGCCACATATATCTGATCCGCCCTTTTCTTCAATTTTTCGGCAATATTTTCTATGCAGAAAATTACAAACTCAAGCTCTTTCGCATCTTTGATTTTTTCTTCAGATAACATAATTTTATACCTCCTCAGCCGAATGAACAAAAAAACGAAGCTCCTGCTGCCCTGGTTCCTGATAAATTTATCCCTGATAAACAATTCTACGCGGTTCCCTGCCATAAGGATGTGCCTTACATATCCCTCCAAACCACTGATATGCGATATCATTAGCCGTATTTCCATTTTCCAAATCAATAGCGGCCGCAAGCAGCTCATCAAACAGCTCCGCCGCCTCGAGCCCGCGACTGTGCCCTGTCAATATCATGTCGTACTCGGTTCGAAGATGCTGAATGTGCTGCATGCTTTTAATTTGCATTTTTAGTGGAAGAGATTCCGGAAGCTGCATCCAGATCTGCTCAATCACGCCGTCACCTGTAAATAGAATCCGATCCTCCCGGTCCAGCAGCACAATCTCTCCGGCCGTATGCCCCGGCAGATAAAACGCCTGTAGCTCCAGCCCTCCCAAATCAAATATCTGCTCGTCATCAATGGGTAAAAAATCCGGGAATCGAATGCCGAGCTTCTGTATAGCCTCTTTCATCTGCGGTGTGGACAACGATTCTTCTGCCAGAGACAAATCTGCGGGATTAATATACGCCTGCTCAAAGCTCCAGTTTCCGCCAATATGGTCTATATGTCCGTGCGTATTGATGCATATAACGGGTAAATCCGTCAGCTTTTGCACTTCCGCCTTTACATCCACCAACCCTATCATCGTGTCAATTACAGCGGCACATTTATTTCCGATCACAACATATCCTGTCGATTCGTCATTGTCATTTAAAAGATAAACATGATCACATATCTGTAACACAGACGGCTGTCTAAATTGTATCTCCATTTCGCAAGTTCCTTTCAATAGATTTTTGCTATTATAAACTGTTTTCTATTGTAGAATATCATGGCACAATCTTATAATCAACTAAAAAGCGTATAAACGGCGCATACCCCATATTGAGACATGCGCCGCATAATTTCTTCCTTTATTTTCAAATCCGCAAAACAAATCTGACAATCGAGCCCGCCCGATTTGTTATAATCTCTTAAGCAATTCCTCTCTCTGTGCCTCATAACCCGGCTTGCCAAGAAGTGCGAACATATTCTTCTTATAACTTTCCACACCCGGCTGGTTAAACGGATTTACGCCAAGCAGGTAGCCGCTGACGCCGCAGGCAAACTCGAAGAAGTAGAACAGCTCACCCAGATAAAACTCATTTACCTCGGGGACATTGATCATGAAATTGGGTACCTGTCCGTCGGTGTGCGCCAGAATGGTGCCGTTCATAGCGCTCTTGTTGACAAAGTCAACATTTTTACCTGCCAGATAATTCAGGCCGTCCAGATCCACGGGCTCCTCGCCAATGATGATCTCCTCTCTGCTTGCTTCGATATTAAGAACGGTCTCAAACATAGTCCGGGAACCATCCTGAATAAACTGGCCCATGGAATGCAAATCGGTTGTAAGATCCACGCTTGCCGGGAAAATACCTTTCTGATCCTTACCCTCGGACTCGCCGTAGAGCTGTTTCCACCACTCGGAAACATAGTGTGCGCTGGGCTCGTAATTGGCAAGAATCTCGATCACTTTACCCTTGCGGAGCAGGATATTGCGAAGCGCCGCATACTTCACGGCCTCATTTTCCTCAAAAGGAGCTTCCAAGGCCATCTTTCTGCCTTCCGCCGCACCTTCCATCAGCTTGTCAATATCCGCGCCGGACACAGCGATCGGAAGTAAGCCCACCGCCGTCAGCACGGAGAAGCGTCCGCCCACATCATCCGGGACAACAAAGCTCTCGTAGCCTTCTTCATTGGCAAGATTCTTGAGTGATCCTCTCGCCTTATCGGTGGTCGCGTAAATTCTCTTCGCCGCGCCCTCCTTGCCGTATTTCTTCTCCGCCATCTCCTTAAATACGCGGAATGCGATTGCAGGCTCCGTGGTGGTGCCGGACTTGGAGATCATGTTGATCGAGAAATCCCTGTCCCCAATCACATCAATCAGATGCTTAATATAAGTAGAGCTGATGGAATTACCTACAAAATAAATTTCGGGGGTCTTTCTGATGGACTTGTCCACCACATTGTAGAAGCTGTGACGTAAAAACTCAATGGCCGCCCTTGCGCCCAGATAAGAACCGCCGATACCGATTACGATAAGCACTTCGGAATCGCTCTGAATCTTTTCCGCCGCCTTCTTGATCCGCGCAAACTCCTCCTTGTCATAGTCCACAGGCAGGTCGATCCAGCCAAGGAAATCATTGCCCGCTCCCGACTTGCTCACAAGTACCTCTTTTGCGTCAAGCGCCAGTTTCTTCATGGATTCCACTTCGTTTTCCCCAATAAACGATGCCGCCTTTGAATAGTCAAATGTAACTTTACTCATCTTCGCCTTCTCCTTTTTTTAATATTACCATTTCTTTCCTAAGTGTAGCATTGAAAACCGGGTTTTTCAAGAGTTTCCCCCAAAGACTCAGAAAGTCTTTTCAATTCTCTCCTGCACCTGTCTGAGCGCTTTCCTGCTCACCAAAAAGAACTCTGTACCATTCACCTGTACTGACGCATAGGTTTCGTCATAGGCATAATAACATTGTGTAATCCTTGGTGCATCTTCTCTGTTTCTTTCATAAGTGACGCGCATCAGCAGTTCTCTGTCTTTGCCGTTCACTTTTTCCATTTCCTCCCTGGATAATTCCCGTTCTATAAAGATACTCATCAGTTCTGTATACAGTTCATGAAACTCTGTGCTGCCTGCCGTCTCTCCATTCCACCGGAAGGTTTGTCCGTCTGTCTGCATCTCATACTGTTTATCTCCAAACGCAATGGTCACACTGGAAACCGTTTCCAGGTTGACCACACTTACCACCTTTAATATACATTCATAGGGATTAACCGCAAAAAGATCTTCGACCGCCTTTTTATCAGCGGACCAGACTTTGCCGCCAGCTTCCACATAATAATTTCCTTTTTCATCCTGATTCCCAAAACAGAAGGTAATGCCCCGATCCGGTTCCGCCTGCCCTCCTTCTTTTGTCTGTCCGCTGTAGTAAGCCACAAAAATACTGTCAGAAGTATCCTCTATCCCTGCTTCCTTGCGCCCCATTCCATCTACAGGCGTCAGTTCCATATCCTCCAGAATGCGAAAGTATTCGTACACCGCTTCCGTATCAACAGATACCATGGATTGATACGGCACGGAAATTGTCCAGCAGTCAAAGGAATTTTTGTACGCTCTCGGCTCATAGGAAACCGCAAAATACGGTGTTTTATTTTTTACGACAGACACACCGCGAAATGATTCCGCCGTAAGCTCCTCTGGTACGCCCAATTGCAGGGATGCTTTCCAGCCTTCCAGACTGTTCTCATCTTCCTGCCACTCCTCTTCTATGTCCGTCTGTCCTGCTATATCCTCATTTCTCCCGACTGCATTATTATTCTGCCCGCATCCGCCAAACATCATACCCACAAAAAAGAAACTCCACGCCACAGCTGCAAATCTGACCTTTTTGTTCCGCTCTTTCACCGTCACCTCTCACCGCCCATTCTGTATCTGCTCCCGGTACTTCACCGGCGACACCCCTATATGCTTTTTAAACGCCAGTGAAAAATAGTTCATATCATGATACCCCACCATAATGGAGATTTCCCCCACTTTCAATGTCGTTGTCGCCAGCAGGGATTTCGCCTGTTCGATCCTTTTTCGGACGATATACTCATTACATCCTTCTCCGGTCACTCTCTTGAAAAGCCTGGACAGATAGTTGGGCGTCACATAATACTGCTCTGCCAGACTTGCAACAGTCAAATCATCCGCCAGGTTTTCATGTATTCTGCGCTTCACCCTGCCAATCAGCTCATGGACTTCGCCATCCTCCCCTTCAAATAAATTCTCAAGAAACATGGCTGTCACCCGGCACGCCCTGCCTCTGTCCGCTCCGGACAGCGCCTGCATCAGCACGCTCAATTTCTCATCCGCACTGCTTCCGGTGTCACTAAAACGCGCAAAGTAAACCGAAGACGCCAGCTCAAAACAGCAGCTCCTCGCGTATTTGGCCGACAGATTATAGGATTCCACCGCCATACTGAACCGTTCAAAAATGTGAAAAATTTTCTCTTTGTCTCCCACATTATAAACAAGCGCATTGCGAAATTCCCGGAACACATCCTGAAAAATGTCCTCTCCCTTCCGGCTCCAATTCACGGCGCAGATTTTCTCAAATTCCTCCCTCTCATGCTCCAGTGTAAAAACCGCATCATTATAAGAAATCCACAGATTTTCGATCCCTTTTTTGACACTTCCCCAGATCACCCTTGGTTTGGTCTCCAGCTCATCATTTAAGATTGCCATGAGCTGCTCTACCAGTTCTTCTTCTTTACGTCCCTCATCGCAAAAAAATGCGATCGTGATGCGGCTTTTTTCATCCAGAAACGTAATACCCCTCTTTTTCTCATCAATCATACCGATACAGATATGCTTTATCGTCTGAAGCCTGAACCCCTCGCTGTCCGGATCCTCCTCTCCCGTCACCCCCGGAATCAGAATGCCGATCCGCATTTCCCCGCTCTCCTGAAAATGAAACTCCTTCAAAAATACTTCGGCCCGTTTCCCGGAATTTTCCCTTCCCGTGACAAGGGAACGCATAAATTCTTCCAGCTCAACCTGCTGTCTGATCCCCTGGGCACGGCTTGATGTGATACTGCTCTCCTGCTTGATGCGGCGATTTTCCAACCATTCCACCTGAACCATGATACTCTTTTGCAGCTCAGACTCATCGATGGGCTTGAGCAGGAAATCATGTACCTGAAGCTGAAGCGCCTGTCTGGCATACTCAAAACGCTCATAACCTGTCAGAACAATCACCCGCATCTCATTATTTTCTTTGCGGATTTGTTCCACCAACTCCAGGCCGGACATCTCTGTCATACTGATATCAGTTATCATAATTTCGGGACGGCGTTCCCTGATCAGCTCCACCGCCTCGCGCGCGCAGGAAGCCGTATATACTTCTGCAATCTGCATTTTTTCCCATGGCATCGCCTTTTTGATCCCCATACGGATCATTTTTTCATCATCCACGATCAAAATCCGATATCTCATTTCGGAAGTCTTATTTCCACACATATGCCTTTCCCTTCACCCTGCCGAAACCTCAATCCATACTGTTCCCCGTGCATCAGCTCGATCCTTTTATTGATATTTGTGATCCCGTATCCCACATCCCGCTCCATATCAGATATGTTCCGATTGATATAGTCAATCCGCTCTGGTTCCATACCGCCGCCATCATCTTTCACTGTCAGAAGTACCACATTTTCTTTCTCACAGACCTCTATTTCCACCGTCCCTGTCATACCTTCCTTTATCCGTATTCCGTGATAGATGGAATTTTCCACAAGAGGCTGCAAAGTCAGCTTCGGTATCATCATGGACAAGTATTCTTCCGGTACTTTTTCCACAAGTGTAATGATATTGCCATACCGCATATTTTGTATGATCAGATAATTCCTGACATGTTCCAGCTCCACTCTCAGAGGAATGATATCCTTGCCCTCACTCAGACATATCCGATAATACTGGGCCAAAGCCTTCACCATCGTGGAGATTTCCTGACTTCCATTTGACAACGCCTGCCAGTGGATACACTCCAGCGTGTTATAGAGAAAATGCGGCTGTATCTGGGACTGTAGTGCATGGAAGCGCATCCTGTCAAGCCGGCGTTGTTCCTCTTTCACCCGCTCCATCAAAACATCAATCTCATCCATCATTATATTAAAGCCGCCTGCCAGTTTTCTTCCGTCGCTGTCCATATCCAAAAGCTCAATCCGCGTTCTCAGGTCTCCCTGAGATACATCATTCATCTTTGCCACCACTTTATTGATGGGACGGTATAATCTTTTTGTTATATTTCTGGCCAGTGTCAATGCAACCACAGTAATCGCCAGCGTCACGAGAACCAGAATAAGAATGGTGCCGAAACAGTTCTGGTATAAAGTCCATGCGGACACTTCATTGATGATATAAAAATTCCAGTCTTTCACTCTCTGATAACTGACCAGCTTTCCATCCTGCCAGAACATACCCTGGCTGTCTGCGATCTTGTCGGCAAAAGCGATCCTGTGGCCAATCTGTTCTTCATTCTGGGTAGATACAATGTTACCTTCCACATCCGTCAGATACAAATTAGAGCTGTACTGCAGACTGCTCTGGTTAAAGCGCATCAGCAGATTGTCATCCAGATTCACAATAATCATACCGTTGCTGGTTACCAGCTTCGTCACAGAATAAGCCGGAAAATACAGGGTCAATGTATATTTTCTTCCCCTGTGATAATTATTGGAAAAATTGACCCGCAGTGTCCCTTTCTTCTTGGCCTGCATGCTCTCCTCATAATCTTTCTCATATACCGTCTCAAAACTGCTTTCGCTGACCGCACTGTTTCCGTTATAAATGTACTGATCCAGATGTTCATTTGTCACCGCAATAAAATTAGCGTTATGCTGGATATAGAGCATATTTAGAAATGTGCTGTAGACATTCCCCATCTCATTATATAATTCCTGATTGGTACTGCTCTCACAATAATTCTGCACATGGGGATCCAGAATAATGGAAGTCGCAAGGGCCTTATACTGCTCCAGATTATCCGCGCAGTCCTCCGCCATGATTGACAACTGCTCCGCCACATACCGGCTGTTCTGATCCGTGATGGACATAATATAAGAAAAAGTGGAAATTCCGATTGCCGCAGTCGCAATCACTGTAATTGTCCAGATGATGACATAATCCATCTTCTTTTCAAAATTCCAGCTTTGATTCCACTTTTCCCAAAACGACATATTGACCTCCCCATATACTACAGGTATGATTGTACTTACCCTTTCACTGCCCCGGCCGTCATTCCTTTCACTAACTTATCCTGTGCAAAGATAAATAACAGGATCATCGGCAGAACCGTCAGCGTTAACACTGCCATGATCATCGGCGTATTCATGGAATACTGCCCCTGAAAATCCCACACCGCCAGCGGAAGCGTCCTGTTTTTGGGCGACTGTGTAAGTGTATAAGCAAAACTGAACTCATTCCAGATATTAACGCCATTATAAATTGCAAGCGTGGATAATCCGGGTTTTGCAAGCGGCAGAATCATCGTGAAAAACATCCTGTATTTATTGCAGCCGTCGATTTCTGCAGACTCCTCTATCTCTCTTGGGATCCCCATCATAAAACTGGTCAGGATGAAAACAGAAATCGGCAATGCGAAAGCGACATTCGGACCGATCATTGCCCAAATTGTATCATATATCTTCAGACTTTTCGTCATTTGAAACACAGGAATCAGCGTAATATGAATCGGAATCGCCATACAGGCCACAATCACCGCATAGAGAAAACCATTCATTCGAAATTGAAAGCGGGCCAGCGGATAAGCTGCACATGCCGAAATAAATAAAACAAACAGAAGAGAAAGACAAAGCACGAACACACTGTTTCCAAAATATTTGACAAAACCGCCTGCCAGGACTTCCTCATAGTTTGTAAGATTCAACTTTTCCGGCGGCGCAAAGACTCCTTTCGTCAACATCTCAAATTTTCCCTTAAAAGAATTGAATACCATGAAGATAAAAGGAAGAACTGCCGCCATCGTCGCAATAACCGCAAGCAGAATGGCAGACACCCAGCTTATTCTGCTTTTATTGATGCTCTTTTTATATTCTTTTTCCATCTGCATGCCCTCCTATGCTTCTTCTTTTTTGCCATTGATCACGCGCATTGTAACAAGAGAAAGTACGGTAATCAGAATGAACATTCCCGCTGCAACCGCAGACCCATAACCCATATTAAACTGTACAAACGCATTCTTGTACATATAGGTTGCCATCAGCTCCGTAGCAGTTCCCGGGCCTCCTCCTGTCATCACATAGATCAGATCAAAATATTTCAGAGAACCAACCATGGAAAGAATCGCCGCGCTTTTAATCGATGGTGTAAGCAGTGGAAGGGCGATCTGCCAGAAATACTGTCCTTTCGTGGCCCCGTCAATCAGGGACGCCTCATAGACGTCTTCCGATACATTTGTGTAAGCCGCCATACAATATACCATATAAAATGGGATAAACTGCCAGGCAATGACCAGAATAACCGTGATCAGAGCCGTATTTTTATTGCCGAGAAGATCAATATTTCCGCCGCCAAACAGCTTGGATACTGCACTGACCATTCCGCCGTTTGCCGCCAGAGCGTAATTAAACAGGAAACCGATTGCCACAGACGACATCAACATGGGAATGAACCACAGCACCTTACACACTGTCGCCTTCTTTCCAGCAAATTCAATAAACGTAGCCTCTGCAAGCCCGATCGGTATCTGAATGACGATGGACAAAATCATAATCAAAATATTATTCCGAAATGCGAACCAGAATTCCCTGTCACCTATCAGCTTCCCCCAATTGGAAAGACCCACAAAGACTTTGTCAGCAGCGATGCCATTCCATCTGTATGTACTGATGATAAAGGAATCAATAATGGGATAAAAAATAAAAATCGTAAGAATCAAAAATACCGGTAGCAGAAATACAAAGGCAGCGATATTTGTGCTCCTCTGTCTGCGTTTTCCCAACGTATCTGCATGATTATTCATATTGCCATACCCCTTTCAAAAATCGTCGCCAGACGGTATTCCATTTTCCATAAAGCAAGAGAAGGGGGTAAACCTCCCCCCCCTCTTATGATTAGTACCCCTGTTTCTATTTCCCTGAGAGATATTCCGTCTGAGCCGCCTGCATCTTCGTGTTTGCCTCTTCCGGCGTCATTGTCAGGCCGAACACTTCCTGATTACCGTCCAGATGCGCATTGGCAACTGTGGGATTCAGATACTGGTCATACCAGAGCTGTACCGCTGACGCCTTGTTTGCCGCATCGATAATGGATTTGGATACAGGATCAGTAATCTTATCTTCCACACCTGCAACCGGCGGGATCAGGCTAGCGCTTACCATGTAATCAATCGTTTCATCGCTGGAAAGGTAGGTCGCAAATTCAAACGCTGCATCCAATTTTTCATCCGTGCAGTTAAAAGAAACAAACTGGTCGCCCATGGTTCCACAAAGGATAGAAGCATCTGCGCTGGAATCATCCACTGCCGGGAAGGAGAACCAATCCACCTTACTGTAAAAATCATTGCCTGCATCCTCACTGTCCGTTTTAAAAGCCGCTGTATTCCAGGAACCTGTCAGATACATAGCCGCCTCCTCTGTATAGAAGAATGCCTTCGCCTGTCCGTCATCCTCGCTCATGGAGTTGAAACCTTCCGGGAAGTATCCCTTATTTACCCACTCCTGAATCTTTTCTCCGGCATATACGAAGCATTCATCCTCGAAAGAGCCGTCTCCCGCGGCCGCTTTCTGGAACGGCTCCAGGCCGCCTTTTCTCGCTGCGAGACACTGGAAATACATGGAGCCTGTCCACTTGGGACCGTTTGCCAGTGTGAACGGAATGATACCGTTTGCGAGGAAAGTATCGCATGCCGCCTCCAGTTCGGATACGGTAGTGGGTACGCTTACGCCGCATTTAGCAAACAGATCCTTGTTATAATAGATACCTGCGATGGAAATATTTTTAACCGGAACCGCATAAATCTTGCCATTGTAGCTTGCCTGCTCCAATGCGCCCTCCATGAAACGCTCCTTCACTCCGTATTTCTCATACAGATCATCCAGAGGCTGTGCATATCCGGAATCAATATATTCATTCATCGGGCCGCCGGACCATGTCGTGTACATATCCGGGCATTCACCTGAGCTCATGGCAATGACAAGCTTTTCTTTGTATTTATCGTTCTGTGTCGGAATGTTCTCGATGGTATATCCGCTCTGGGAATTTTCCTGGAACTGGCGGATTGCCATTTCATAAGTCTCCTTATCGGCGCCCTCCGTTCCAACATTCCAAAATGTAATAACCTTGTCGCCGGAATCAGAACCGCTGTCCGCCGCAGGCGCTTCTGCCGTATCCGCAGCCCCGCCGCCATTGTCCGCGGAAGCCTGATTCGATTCACCTCCGCCCTGGGAGGTATCCTCAGTCCCGCCTCCGCATGCGGCCACAGAAAAACACATCAAAACCGATAAGCCAAGTGCCATGATTCTTTTTGTTCTTTTTTTCATAGTATCCTCTCCCTTTCTTTTTGATACTGTTATGATAGCAAATCTGTTCTTCACACTCCATTTAATAATCTGACACAATTCTATAAAAATGTTTCCACCTTTTCTCCGCCGGTCATCTGAGACCAGTAAAAAACAGCATCCTGATACGATGCTGTTTTTACCTGCCATTTCACTATTCTGTTTCTTCTGCCCTGATGTTCTTGCTGTACCTTAACCCCAGACTTTAATGCGATTTATCCCCTCTTTCAGTCCGGCAAAGGGACCCGCCGTCACATGATGTTCCCAACTCTTTCCACAGTAATCCGTATCAAAAACAACTTCCCTTCCATCCGGCGTCTCATAGGCGGCTTCCGTGATGCGGGGCATTCCAAAGGTTCCCGAATGCAGATTATCCTGCCATTCTTTCAGCATCTCTTTTGTAGCTGTTATTTCCAGATAAGTGGCGTCTTCCTCCTCAATAACACGTACCTGAGGATCCTGCGGGGAAATCTCATACTCCTGTTCCCGCTCAAAATTCTTTGCGCCTTTCAGATAGCAATTCTGACTGATGTAAACCGGCTGCTTAACCAACAGATACATTTCCAGATCGCCGTTGCCCTGCGCGAGAACTTTCTCAATATATTCCTCCAAAGATACGGTACTGTCCGCATATCCTTCCGTACCATAGGTGGACTGCTCCGTATAGGTGACTGCTCCCCCAAGGAAAATGTTCCTGTAAATCCTGTCGTCTCCCCCATAAACCACCGTAGTTCCCGCCACTTCCGTGCTGTGTGGATAGTGATACGGTGTGGAGCGGTCCGGTACAGGCTCTCTGCGCATCGTTCCGCAGCAGAGATTGTGGACGTAAGCACCGCCCTGCGCAATATTGTCGAAATTATAATCCGACGCAAAAACATTGTGATCTACAATGTAAGGACCATGTGTCACCTCAATCATCAGATCCCTGTCGTTTCCGTAATAGAGATTACTGCTTACCCTGGCTCCCTGCGCCTGCCAGTCCAGCCATGTGCCCAAAGTGCAGTTGTGTATGTTATTGTGATGAATCTGCACATCAATCGCCGCATGCAGTTTAATCCCTGCTATCTCATACCCGAAATACTCATGTTTCACAGCTATATTATAGATGTGATTTCCATAAATCTGACTGAAAACGCAGCCCATATGCCCTACGATCCCATTCTGCCCACAGTCATAAATCACATTATTGCGGATGATATGGGAACCGACGCTCTCCTTGCTCCACCCGATATGCCGTGCCCGGAAAACAGCCTCCATCTGATACTGGTATCCCGGTTTCCGGCGCGTCCGCGTACAGAGATTATGTCCGGTGGACTCTTCTTTGCCAATGCTGATTCCACTGCACTTTGCATCATGTATGATATTATTCTCGATAATCCACCCTTTGCTCCAGTTTGCCCCCAAAAGTCCCGGCTGATCCGCTGTCGGGGGCGTCCAGGGACATGCAGCCTGCGCCATCTCAAAACCGGAGACAGTAATATAGTTTCTGCCTGTCTTTACCGGATAAAAGCAGCATTTACGCACATTGATCTCCACCAGCTCCTGATTGGGATCTGCTCCATGAAAATTTGCATAAATGATGGTTGTCTCCTCTTTTGTCTCACAGCACCACTGATAAACGGAATCTTCCGGATGTAACAGCGGCTCCGCGTGGTTTGTCCACGGCGGATTTACCCCCTCCGTGCGCATAACCGGATTTTTCACCTGTTCCAGCGTTTCCGCCTCATAGAAAGACTTTCCGTTCAGATAGACTTCCCCCGGATGGAGAATATCCCCTTCCGGCGCCACAAACCAGTCTCCGCCCAGCGTTTCTTTATATGGGTTATAATCCCCGAACATGCTGTCAGGCAACTCTGCCTTCCAGACTGTTCCTTCTATATTTTCCCAGCAGGTAATACGCTCTGAACCTTTAATCACAACCTTCTCCCCTTCTGCCGCCCGGTATGTGATCCGTTCAAACTCGCTGCTTCCTCCGTTTTCCGGTTTCACCCACTCCCGATATTCTCCGGCATGTACAATCACCGTATCGCCCGGCTTTGCGATAGCGGCCGCCCTGGAAATCGTTGCAAAAGGAGCCGCTGCGCTGCCCTCATTCTGATCGGCTCCGTTGACAGATACATGATATTCTACCTTCATTGTCTACCTCCGTAAATTTTTATACCTTCTATGTCCCAACAATATTTTTCTTTAGTATAGTTCACCTGTTTCCATGTATTCAAGACGATTATTGGGGGATTTCCCTTGAAAAAAGTGTTGGTCTCTTACGACTGTGAAAAGCCAGGCTTCTGCCTGGCTTTATAGACTATTTTGTATTTAATTCGTTTTCAATCAATCCAATGATCGTGCCAATCGCATCCCGCTGGCTGCTCTTCTTCATGGCGTCAATATAAGAAAAGCGATTGAAATACAGTTCCTGTATTTTTTCCAGAAGCAGTTTATTGGTCAGATCATCCTCGTCAATCACGATACTGAATCCCTGCGATTCAAAGGATTTTGCATTCAATAGCTGATCTCCCCTGCTGCTGGTTGAGGGCAGCGGAATCAGGATATTCGGCTTTTTAAGCGCTAAGATCTCACTGATCGCATTGGCCCCCGCCCGGGAAATCACAATATCCGCCATGGCGAAAATATCCTTCATCTCGGACTTTACATATTCAAACTGCTTGTAGCCCTGCTTTGTGAGCAAAAGATTATCCACCTTCTCCTTGCCGCACAGGTGCACCACCTGAAAATCTTTCAAAAGCTCCGGCAGGACGTCCCTGACCGCCTGATTGATGGCCGCGGAACCAAGACTTCCACCCACTACCATAATAACGGGTTTCGAATTGTCAAAACCACATAACCGGTAAGCAGCCTCTTTATTCCCTGTGGCAAGCTCCTTTCGGATCGGTGAACCCGTAAGCACCGCCTTTGCAGCAGGTAACTGGCTGAATGTCTCCGGGAAATTACAGCATACCTTTTTCGCCACCGGAATACAGAGTTTATTGGCCAGCCCGGGCGTCATGTCCGACTCGTGGATAATACACGGAATCCCCAGCGAAGACGCCGCCCTCACTACGGGAACGCTGACAAACCCGCCCTTGGAGAAAAGTACATCCGGTTTAATCTCCTTGAGATACTTTCTCGCTTCCCGCATCCCTTTGATCACACGAAACGGATCAGAAAAATTTTTGGGATCAAAATAACGCCTGAATTTACCTGTCGCAATACCATAATAAGGAATATCAAAGTCCTCCATCAACCGCTTCTCAATTCCGTCATAGGATCCCATATATGCGATTTCGTATTCCAGCTCTCTGAGCTTTGGAATTAACGCCATATTTGGTGTCACATGTCCGGCGGTACCGCCGCCTGTCAGTACAATCTTTTTGCCCATATCAACATCCAAGCCTTTCACTTGATTCTCTTACTGATCTAAAAATGACTCTAAAGCACAAGCCAGCTGATCCGGGCAGGAAGTGCTCTTAAAGCCGCACTTGATACCTTTCAATCTGCCGATCGCTTCCTCCACCTTCATTCCGGCCACCAATCGGGAAATGCCCTGCGTATTGCCGTTACATCCGCCTGTAAATTCAACAGATTTGATAATGCCATCCTCCACTTCTACATCTATCGCGTTGGAACAGACTCCTTTTGGCTGGTAAACCATATCCGCTTCCTCCTTATCTATATTGTTCATCCATAACCTGTCATTAGTAGTATATCCCAACAATGGTCAGAGTGCAAGAAAGCAAATCAACCTTTCCGCGCAAAATCTGTCGATGCCTTAGGGCTTTTTCCCAGCCAGAATACGAATATAATATAAGTATGCACTTTATATAGCGGAGGTAACCATGCTTACACTTCTTTTTCACCATAAAAATTTTATGTTTGCTATCCTGACGCTGCTCTTTTGCAGTATTATATGTCAGGTTCTGCTTGGCGTGACATATCACCGGCTGATACATGAAACGGAAAATATGTCCGCCACAAAAAATAAATCCCTGCAAAAACTGAAACTGAAATTCACCAGCTGTACCCAGCTTCGTGAAACAATCCCCAACGTTCCCGTTTTTGTGGACAAGTACATAAACCAGATCAGCATCGGAAAAATTCCCGTGTCATTTTTGAAGCATCTTTCGGGTCAGCTCACGCTTCTGGCTGTACTTGTTGCGGGTATCGGCGCCTGTATCGGTATTATTCAGGATGAAAGCTTTCTTATGATCGCTCCTTTTTACCTGATCAGCTTCCTCGGCCTTTACTTCTACTTCGCCGCCGCCTCTTTAATCGACCTGCCCGGCAAAATAAATATCCTGCGCACAAATTTAGTGGATTATCTGGAAAATCATTTGGCGAATCGTCTGGATCAGACACGCCTCGACATGCGTATGGTGGGCATGGAAGAAAATTCTATGGAAACAAAAGGCAAAAATACCGATCAGGAAAAAGCATCCGCAGTAAAAGCCGATACAACAGAAGAATTTGTTGACCGCAAGCATGCTGAGAGCAAGAAAAATCCCCCGGCCTTCACCCCCTCTGAAGCCGAGGAATTAGAACTGCTTTTACGGGAATTTTTAGCTTAATCCGTAGCTCTCCCTCAAATGATCAAGCTTTTTAAGAATTTCCGTTTCTATGCCGTCGTTCACACCATCATTCATATACGCTGTATAGAGTATAATCTTTTCCACTTGCTCCGATTCTAACGTCGTAACGTCATACGTCATACAGTCGTCATACAGGACACAGAGCCTCCACTTTCTGCTCTCTGTCTTCTGCAACGGTATCCAGCGCATTGTAAAAATCCCACCTTTCGCTTATAGTTTATCATTCGAAAAATTTTTTTGTAAGCGAAAGTTATGTGAATTTTTTCATATATTCTGGAATCTCAGCCGTCTGTTCTCCGAATTTTTTACCGTTCGTAAATTGTAACTGTGGGCCCCACATAATACTCAGCGGGACTCTTTAAAAACAAATCAAAATACCCGGCCCGGTACTTCCACTCACCGCCGTAGGAAATCCCCTGCCATTTTTCCATAACGGTATAGGCTCCGGTCTTTTCCTGACAGGCCGCCTTTTTGTCAGGATACATATCGTCTCCCTGAAACAGCAGATAATCCTTTTTCTGTGAAAAATGCCCGGTAGCATACTCTACATCAATGTAATACTCATTTACCGAAAGGTCTTCCGGCAGAAGGGAAATGTCCTCCCCGATCTTTACAATCTCATATTTCTGCCCGTCCATCACCGGCATAAAGTCGGTGCAGTAAATCTTCGCGCCCGCAGGGATATTCTCCTCAATATATGACGCCGCATGATTATAGGTCAGATCATAGCGGTAATTTCCCAAAACAGTAACGATATTGAGCAGTACAAGAACCGCCGCCATGACTGTCGCCGGCCCCGCCCTATGAATGTCCTGCACTGTTTTTTTCTTCGCCCGTTTTTCCGAAGAACCGTTCTTTTGTGTCAACAGCTTTTCGAGTAATTCCTCCGCCTCCATCAGTCCGTACACCATAAAAAAAGGTACAAAGGGCAATACAAGCGACAGATTCCTGCCCAGGACAATCTGATATTTCGACAGTAAAACTATGATGCCAAACGGCATAAGTGAAAAAATAACAAGCTCTTTCCATCTTTTCTTCCGAGCCAGATGCACCATTCCCAAAAGCAGCAGCAAACCTCCGAAAATCCCGTAGGAGGACAATGCGTAGGCCTCCAGATATCCCAGAAGCGGCAGATTATGTTCAATACCGGGGTGTCCCCAGGCATAGTGGTTCAGGTTATACATATTGTCCCAGACGAAAGTCTTAAAATGAAAAAACAGAGAATAATTGCAGACCACAAACACAAGCGCAAGTACAATACAATCCAGGAAAAAGAGATAGTTATTTCTGTAACGCTTCCAGTATTTCTTCCCGATATGCAGGGCCAGCCAGAAAACGCCAAAAACAATCCCGTGGTACTTGGCCGCCGTCGCAAGGCCGATACATACCGCAAGGAGGGGATACCAGAGATAAACCGCCCGCTCCTCCTTCCTCTCCTGCCAGATCAGACAGCCAAGAAGCATAATCCCATTCGCCACAGCATACATGAGCGTATCCGGCCCCGTGTAAAACAGATAGGAATACCCATAAAGAGAAAACAGGGAAAGCAGAAACCCCAGATAACTGAGTCTTCGGTTTTCCGTCATTATTTTGAGGCTGAAATAAACGCAGATATTCGACAAAAGAGCCGTACCGCAGACCACATAGCGCAAAAGCACCACAATGTCCACTCCCGCCAAAAATCTGCCCAGTATACGCGCCCCGAACGCCGCATAATAGAAAGTAAGATGGGGATAGCGGAAAAAGTCAAGCACATAAATGTCGCCCGCATAAAGATGCTGGTTTAACAGCTCATAAATACAGTCAAGCGACAGTTGCTCGTCCACATTCGGATACAGTGGCAGTTCAAACTGCCAGTGTTTGAAAAATATAAGAACCCCGACTGCCAGCGTGGCAAGAATGGCTGCCGCCATACATAATCTTTCCCGTAATTCTTTCTTCAAGATCATTTTCACATCCAATCCTTAATATGATAACTCTTTGTGCAGACTGCATCGAACATAATGCCCTGTTCTCTGATATAATTCTTATACTCCAGAATTTTCTCCTCCTGCCCCTCAAGCTCGGGAGATACAAAACAGAGTTTATAACCCAGCGATTTTAATTCCTCATAGCTTTCCCTGTTGATGGGCACTTTCGTGAAGCAGTCCACCCAGACCCATTCTGCCCGCCCGGCCATGTTGCGGATGGTATCCATTCCTTCCAGCTCGCTGAAACGAAGCGCCACCTGCTTCACTCCCATATCCGTGAGCAGCTTGATCATGGGAAAGGAAGAGTCCAGAAAAAAGTATTTTTTAATATGATATTTTTCCATAAGCGCAAGCGCCTCATGCTCAATGCGTTCGCTCTTAATATTCAAAATCATTGTGCCGTGGTGATATACTTTACAATACTCCTCGAAATCTTCCCCCGCTTCAAAGGGATTGTGAGAAATATATATCCGCCCGTTCAGATCATCTCTTAAGTCCAATTCGACTCCGTACTCCCCAGGCAGCGTCTTAAGCTCCTCTAGTGTGTTAATTCTGTGCGCGATATATTCCATGTTGTCCCCCTTTCAATTCCATTTTTCATGATCTGTCTTCCTGCCCGTCACCATTTTTTATAAAAGCGTTTTACCCCTGTAAACTTCCGCTTTTCTTTAATTTCAAACTAAATTCAACCGTCCGCCTGATAAACTTCCACTTTGCCGAAAGCCCCGTATTCCACTTGGACTCCCCGTGTATCCTCTCAGGAAACATAACCGGAAAACGCACTACCTTAAGGCCTTTCTTCCTTGCCATATACAGCGCATACAAGTCCAGTGAGAAATCATAAGGCGGTTCTTTCCACTCGTTGTAAAAAACCTTCGGAAAAATATTGGGCTGGGCATTGATATCATAAAGCTTTTCACGCAGGTAACAGGTCTCGAAAAGACTCATGCCCATGGTAAAAAACACGTCAAAAAGCGGCCTGCCTTTTCGGTTACCCTTCACAAAGACAAGTCCCCGTTCCCTCTCTGTGATCTCAAGCGCTTTCAAAATGTCCGCAGGATCTGTCTGCAGATCTGCATGGGTCCAGCCGATATACTCTCCACGGCACTCCTCTAAGCCCTGAAGAATCCCGTAACCGTATCCCTGATTCACCTCCACGGTCACTGTTCTCGCAAAGGCATAGCGGGGCAGCAGCTCCTCAAGCACCCCCGCACTGCCATCCGTTGAGCCGTTATCCACCAGAACGACCTCCATGTCCTTCCCCTGAACCACCTCGCTAAACCGTTCCAAAAGCAGCGGTATATTTTCCTCTTCATTATAGCATGGCACCACGATTGAAAGTTTCACGATATCTCTCCTTTCCTGTCTGCTGAATTATAAACCGCCGTCGATTTCCCTGCTTAACAGTTCATACAGCTCCTCATAATTCGACACAGTGTCAAAACAGCCCTCTTTATTCTCCTGCGGAATTTCTTTGCCATCCGGATTAAACCAGACTGCCTTCATACCTGCTGCCTCTGCTCCCTTAATATCACGTTCCAGATTGTCTCCCACAAAGCAGACCTCCTCCGGCGAAAACCGGAGCTTCTTTAAACACAGATCATAAACAATGGGTGAGGGTTTCTCCGCACCGGCCTCCTCACTTGTCACCAGACAGTCCACATCGTCTATCATCCCCAGCGCTCTCAGCTTTCTGTGCTGGATATGCGCCAGCAGATCCGTACAGACCGCCACACGGACATACTTATCATGCAAGGCGTCCAAAAGTTTTCTGGCTCCGGGGTATAGAACCATGTTATCCAGAAAAAATCCCCAGTAAGTCTCGTACATTTCGAGCGCAAGATAAACCGGCTTGATATCCAGATACTCCAGCGTCTTTTGAAAATACAGCATTCTGCTGTGGGAAGGCGCCGTCTCGCCAAGTTTTTTCTTCGTAGACTTTCTGGCACGCATGAAAGCCTCCTCATACTGTTCTTCGCTCACACCGAGCCGCTCCCTGACAAGCTCTCCGACACGCGCAAAAGCAATTCGGTCCAATGCATTGTAATCATACAAAGTCCCATCCAAATCCAAAATTACTGCCCTCATCATTTGAATCCCCTTTACCCTTTTTTCTTTAATTCCTCTTCATGATCTCACCGGTCACAAGAAGAAGCATTAACTGTACTAATCCGTCAGCTCCGTCCTCCCAGAGCATATGTCCTCCCGTTAAATCTTCTATCTGCGGGATTGCCGTCACAGCGGTCTGCGCCCACAGGTTTCTATCCACTCCCAGATCTTCGCCCCGGAAAGAGATCTTCTGATGCAGAAGATCGTTATAGGATAACGTCCCCGAGACGCCCCGGTCACCGAGAAGCGAAAGCACCGGCTCCACATTGATCCCCACATCGATCACAAACTCCACGCTCAGATTTATTTTCTGTATCCGCCCGGCCTGTTCCGGCTTTTCCATGAGAGATTCATCAAAATAGCGGATCACCAGATCGGCATACTGCCTCTGGGGATGGATATATTTCTCCGCATCCGCCCGCCTTGCCTCGATCTGTTTCATAACCTCAGTTCTGTCGTGTCCCCTGTCCCCCTGATCCCTGCACAGCTTCCAGTGGTATCTGAGCGCCTCGTCGGTATCCAGATACACTTTCATGTCAAGTACCTGTCTCACCTGCGGCAGATACAGAGAGTGCAGGCCGCATAAAACGACATAAGGTTTTGGCGACAATCTCTTTTTATGGGTAAACGTCCCTGTCGCATGATCGTAGTCCGCCCGCTTTACTGTATTGTTTCCCCGAAGCGTCTGCAAGTCCTCCGCCTGTTTATAAAGATAATTCGCACGGGGGTTCAAATGGGTCATTTCCTCCCAGTTCCGGTCGCCCCGTTCCCATCTGTGATCGCCGTCTCCCTCCAACGCAAGCACCCGCTCCTTCGACAAAAGCGCTTCTAAAGTCTTCAACAGCCTGCTTTTCCCCGCACCACTGTCCCCGGCAATCCCAATCGTAAAGGGACGGTTTCTCCTGCGGTAATAGGAATTGCTTCCCACACCGTAAAAATACATGCTGACGACCAGAATCAAAAATACGCCCACCATCAGCGTAAACACAATATCTTTAAGTCCTCCGTCAGGCAGTTTTAAGAAGTCCAGACTTTTTCCCAAAAAATATAAATCCACAAACTGCGTTGTGTGAAAACATACATAATATAGAAGATATAAGATATGAAACCCGCCGTAAACCAACACCATCTTGCCGCGGTTTTCACTCTGCCCCGCCAGGTACAGCATACAAAACGGCACAATCCAGATAAACCAGGCGGGCATCGCCGGCACAAAAGCCAGAAATACGGAAAAGAGAAGCCCCGTCATGCTGATTAAAAGATCCCTGTTAATCTGATTGATCTGAAAGGCCTGAAAATAGAGAAAGAGCAAAACCAGCACAGGCAAAAGCAGACGGGCATTTCCGTAATCAAGATAAACGGTATCAATCACCCGCTGTTCTGTGTTAAACAAAACCATATTTGCAAAGCCGCTTCCCCAAAAGGGAATCACTGCCGCGATTGTCAGAAGAACCGGCAGCCCAGTCATATACGCTGCCTTTTTCCAGTCCTTTCTCTTAAAAATATAAAGAAAAAACAGAGGAAGTGCCGCCACAATATGAAACTTGGAGGCCAGGGCAAGGAAAAAAAACAAAATGAATTTCCACTCAAAAATCCGCTCTCTCTGCGCTACAGCGCTCATCTCACTCAGGTAATACACCGCTCCCACCAGAAAAACCGTAGGAATAATATCGAGCTGGCCGTGCATGTATGAAGCATATAAAATAATCGGTGATAAAAAATACAGCACCAATATATATTTTCTTTTGTCTCTGGAAATACGGAGCAGAAAATATAGGCCGCAAAGATCCATAAGAAGAATCGGCAGTTTGAAAATCAGATTTTTCAAAAAGACAGGCATCCCGCCAGAAAAGCTGACAAAAATCCCCCCGATACACTCTAAAAACAGCATAACGGGCGGATAGGGAAAAGAGGGAAGCAGCGCATTATCATAATAAAACTGATAGGGATTCTCACCCTTTAGAAAACATGTCACAAAAGGAATAAACATCATGTCCTGATAATCGGAAGAAAAAAACCCCATCAAAAGTAACTTGAATAAAACCCCCACTACTATGGCAGTTCTCAGGTATTTCTGATAGTTTTTCTCCATGTCGAGCCTACGTAACATCTCACAGCCCATGTCTTTCCGTTGTTCCGATTGCAACCCCTGTTTCCATTCAAATCAATTTTTCGTGGGCAAGAAATGCCTGGAAATAGGCGTATGTATTCTGATACCCCTCATAATCTGCGGGCGTTCCCCAGCCCACATAACGGTTGATATCAAAAATTTTTGCCCTGTAGCCTAAGTCTAACACATGTTTCACAGTCTGGTCTACATAGAATTCTCCGTTAATCCTGTCGTTCTCCCGAATCATTTTCTGCGTGGCTTCCAAAAAAACTTTCGCTTTCTTAAACCAGAAAGTGGCCACCACTGCCGGATCTTCCATAGGCGAATCGGAAATCGCCTTCTTGATTGACGTGCCTGTGATATTCCCATCCCCGTCGGCAATCATCCAGCCATAGGCATTTGGATTTTGAAGCACCGCTTCATTGTGCCGATAAGTAAAAACAATACAGTCACACTCCTGCTTTATCTCCTCAAACGCCTTCCTGTCAATATCCATGCCGTTGTCACAACCCGCAATCAAAAGGGGCTCCTCAGGATTCAGACAGGATTCCGCCAGCATACAGGTACAGGCCTGTCCCTCCGTAAGGCGGTCAATCGTGATAAACTGCGCTTCTTTATAATGCGCTTTAATGGCGTCCTCCACGCCATCCTCCCGATGGAAAGTGCGATCCACATAGATCACATTACTCCCGTCCCCGGCCACTCCGGGCAGATCCTTTGTGGCGCAGACCACCATGGGCTTTTGTGTCCCCTCCTGCCGGTCAATGGTCATAATCGCCGGTTTATGTACTGTATATCCCGCATCTGCAAACCGCTGTCCCGCGCCTGCCATAGGAATCAATATGCTGCCCTCCGCACGTTTTCCAGCTTCTGCATACTCATCCTGACTGCGCGCTTCCTTTCGGGCCGCCGCCTTTCCTGACGTCCGGACAATCAAATCCGTCCAGTAGACAAACTCCCGCAAATCTTCCGGCGTCCCCCACTGGCAAAAGTAAGTTACATTTGTAGGCACCCACACCTGTAATCCGTCCCGCACCATGAAATGATAGGGCAGGCTTGCATAATATTCCCCGCCTATGGCGCACTCCTCATGCTCTGTCAAAATCTGACAATACTTTTCCATGGTCGCACCGTCTTTAAAATAATAAACGCCCGGCGAATGCTTCGCCTTCGTCTTATCCTTCTCAAAGGAATATTTCTCCCGGATCTCTATTAAACGATCCTTCTCGTCTGTCAGGCAGGAGGCGTAGAAATTTTTCTGCGGCAAAAGGTTCGGATGAAATCCTGTATAACAGGGCACCGCGCCGTCGCACCCCCGTCTTTTCGCTTCCTCAGAAAAAGCATGGAAATCCCAGCTCATAAAGAAATCACAGTAATTGATGATAAAACCGTCATCTTTGCAAAACCCTTCTGCCGCTGTGTTTATTCCTGTCCGTACTCCCTCAGCAGCGTCATTTGATTTTCGCATCTCCTGCGCCATACACAGCGCTCTGTATGCCCGCAGCACATCATAGACCGGCCCCTTCTTGACCCAATCCTCGATGGACACCAGATCCGCCTTCGGCGCAAGGGCAAGCAGCCGCTCCTTCATGGAAGGATCTTTCTGCAGGTGCTCTCCCCGGCACACAAAAATAATATGTACTTCTTCGGGATACATCCCCTTCACAATCCACTCAATAATCGGTTTTCCCATAACCGGGATAAATGGTTTAAGCTCCCGATAGCCCGCCGCCACAAAACGGGAACCGTAACCCGTCATTGGTATGATAACGTTCATACTTTTCATCTCCCTATAACTGTCTGCGGAACTTTTCAGCATCCCAGTTCAGAAGTTCGTCCTGCTGCCCTTCGCTCAGATAGTTCATCTCATGGGACAAATTCGCCGCCTGCACCTGCGCGGCAAAACTCATCACATTTTCAATTTCCTGCGCCTTTTTTACACTTTCTGCCAGAATATAAAAGTATCCTCTAAAACAGATCATCGCCGGAATCCCGTTTTTTTTGATAAAAGCGGTAAGATCCGCCGCACTGAAATCATCTGCCAGAAACAATGGCCTTTTCGACCCATAGACTATGCAGTCGGGACAAAATGCCTGATTCCACTTTTCCTCCTTCAACACTGCTTGCGCCAAACCGTTGCGGGACAGAAAACTATTTTCAGATAAATAAACAATTTTATCTTTCAGTCCGGGAATTTCAGCAAACGCATCCCAGAGCTTCGTCGCATTGGGGCAGGCTTCGTAGGGGAGTTGTAAATAATCTGCAATTTTTTGCAATATTTCCTCCGTGCAGCCAATTACCTGATCTGCCGAATCGCCACTCACCACCAGTCCATGGTTTTCCAGAAAGATGACCGATCCGTCTGCCCCCTGGGCCTGCTGTCCGCAGTACCGTTTATAATATGCTTTTGCCAGCGCCGCGCCGGGTTTCCTGTAGGGAACAAGCACCGCTTCCGGAAACAATGTATGTAACACATCCATGCCCCCTGCCCTTGCCGTCAAAATATTGACCAGTGCAGGGTGGGAATGCAGTGTATACTTTCCCGTAATGGCATGGAGGAAAGTTTCTATGGAAGCGCGGCCCCCTTCGATCTGTGCCTCCTGTAGAAGTTTTTTGCCGGTATCTTCCGTGAAAGCGTCCGCCTCTGCCGGCACAGACTGCCTGTCCGCTCTGACGTTTTCCTGAAAATAATCCACAATCATACGGTAATCTATCTTTGTATAACCACTGTCTTCACTCACGTCTGCTAACTGGAACCCTGAACTTTTCACCAGCATGACCCTGTCGTCCAGCTTGACAGAGGTATTGCCGCCTCCAGCCTGTGCCAGATCATTTCGCATTCCCGCGTATTTTGAAATCCGAATAAAACCCTGCATACGATTCTCCATTTTGAAACCTCCGCTATAGGGTGTATTTCCTGTTGACTGCCACTGCATATTGCAACAGGCTACTTTGATTATAACAATAATCAGGGATTTTGACATTAAAAAAATGTGAAAGCGTTTCATAAACCCACACTTATTGCAGAATCGTCTGTTCCAGTACATAGAGGGCTCTTTCGTTCTCCTCAAGGCAATGGGCCGTCACCGCTTCCTGTCCCTTATCTGCCAGAGAAGTGGTGTCTCCTCCCAACTGCACAAAGCACACATAATCATCGATGGTCTCCATACGGGAAGCCTTCGCTTTGCCCAGATTCTGTGGATAATTTTTGTTTTGTTCTATCATATTGCTCCGATACGCTTCCAGATTCCGCTCGATGTCGCCCACATAATCCTCCTTCGCATGAATAATAATCATTGTGTCTATGTGCGCGTCAAGAACCTGCCTCTCCGCCAGGAAATCTACGTACATATCTTCTGTGATTCCTGTCAGTTTTTCCAACTCAGATCTGGACAGATTGACCTCCGGCCAGTAACTGTCCCCAAGAAGATTTTTGACCTCTTTTTCTAACTCAGGCAATGTATAAAACTGTCGATCAGCCTGGTCTGCGTCTTCCCAGAAAAGCGGGAAATTCCCGGCTTCCACATCCTCCAGAATCTGCTCCCCGGCAGCTCTTCGTCCGTTAACCAGATCGTCCTGCGGCATATTCTCCTCACCGCAGCCACATAAAAGAAAAAAGCTGCAGGTCATCATGATTATCTTTAATTTACACATACTATTTTTCATCTACTCCTCCGTTCTCCTTTTCCAAAGCAATGACAGAGCCCTGACTTGTAAGCCTCAGCCGGATTTGCTATACTATAGCAGAAACAGGAACCATTTTACTTTGTAATATTTTTACCTGTATTAACAAAATTATGTATTTTCGGAGAGGAATTCCATTATTATATGTTATTTAATTCCTACATTTTTATTTTTATATTTCTTCCCATCGCGTTGATCGGATGGTACGGGCTTAACCGGCTCGGGCAGTATAAGCTGGCAAGCCTCTTTCTGTCCGCCATGTCCCTGTGGTTTTACGCCTACTTTAATATCCGTTATCTGGCTATCATCCTGTGCAGTATCGGACTGAACTTTTTCCTGAGTTTTCTGCTCTCCAAAGTTTCTGCTGTCTCTCAGAATGCGGCAGACGCCCCCAAAAAAAGAGCGCCTCTTCCTGTAATGAACAGGGCAGGACTGTTTGCCGGGCTGCTCTTAAATCTGGGTATCCTGTTTTATTTCAAATATTATGATTTCTTTATCGAAAATATGAACCTGGCCTTTCACGCGGATTTTAACCTGAAACACATCCTGCTGCCTCTGGGAATCAGTTTTTTTACTTTTCAGCAGTTGTCCTTTATCATCGACCGGGCGCTTGGCAGGTGTGAACACTATGATTTTATAAATTATCTCACCTTTGTAACGTTTTTTCCGCAGTTGATTGCCGGGCCTATCGTATTATACAAAGAGATTATTCCCCAGTTTGAAGATCCCGCAAGGCGCCGTTTCGACAGCGCTTCTTTTGCGAGAGGCATCTATCTTTTTGTTCTGGGTCTTTCCAAAAAGGTACTTCTGGCAGACACCTTCGGCCTGATGGCGAATTACGGCTTCGCCCAGACCTTCTCTCTGGACGCCATATCTACCATTTTTGTCATTCTTGCCTACAGCTTTGAGCTGTACTTTGATTTCAGCGGCTATTCCGATATGGCCATCGGTCTGGGCAGGATGTTCCATGTGGAGCTGCCTTTAAATTTTGACTCGCCCTACCGCTCCTGCAGCATTAAGGAATTCTGGCAGCGGTGGCACATTACCTTGTCGAGGTTTTTTATTACTTATGTGTATATTCCCTTAGGGGGCAGCCGAAAAGGGCGATCCCGCATGCTTTTCAATACCTTTATTGTATTTCTGTTAAGCGGTCTCTGGCACGGGGCGGCCTGGACGTATGTGGCATGGGGCGCCATGCAGGGACTTCTGGTGGTTCTTGATAATCTGGGAATCATCGGCATCCGCGGCAGAGAGGAAAAACGGCCTTCCCCCTTTCACATTCCCGCGCCTGCCGGTTGGTTTTTTACCTTTACACTCTTTAATCTGTCCCTCTTTTTTTTCCGAAGCGGAAGTATGCTGGCGGCAGGACAGCTTTTTAAAAATCTCCTGTCAGTAAACTTTAACGGCAAACTTTTTGAGATTGCAGCCCAGCTTGATATCCCGGAAATATACGTATTCAGGCAGGCGCTGGAACTGGCGGCCCCAAGCGCAGCCAATTACCTGTATCTGTTCGTTATGCTGGCCCTGTTTGTTCTGGCCTTTTATTTGATCTTCCACAAAAACGCTTTCGAGCGCGCAACCCATAACGAGCTCACCTCTGCAAGATGCTGGCGTATCTGTATTCTTTTCGTGTGGTGCGTGATTTCCCTGTCGCAGGTGAGCACGTTTTTGTATTTTAACTTTTAGCTGATAATGCAGAAAGGAAACCATGATTTCAGAACAAAAATTTCTCAGATCCTTTTTCATAAGAACCCTTTTTCTTCTTGCAGCGGTGATTGGTACGGTGGTTCTCTTCGATCCTTTTTACCAGTACCACAAACCCCTGCCGGGCTTAAAAGCCGTGCTTACGGACAAGGAGTATCAGTGCATAGGGACGCTCCGCAACTTTGACTACGACGCGCTGATCGTGGGTTCTTCTGTCTGTGAAAATTATAACAACCACTGGTTCGATCAGGGGTTTGACTGCCAGACCATCAAGGCAATCCGTTCTTATGGCGCCACCGCAGATCTGAAGGTACTGCTGGACATTGCTTTTGAGGAGCATGATCTGAATTATGTCTTTTATAACATAGACCCTTCCTCCCTGTCCGCCAGCGACGAGCCTACCTATGTCTCCACGGGCTGCCCGATGTATCTCTACGACAAAAACCATTTTAATGATTACCAATATACCCTGAACAAAGATGTGCTGATGGAAAAGCTCCCCTATATGCTGGCTTTCTCCTTTATCGGGGACTATGACGAAGGAGATTCCTACAACTGGGCGCAATGGAAGTATTTCGGCGCTGACCTGGCGACGGGTATGTATGCGAGAAAGCCAACGGTTTCAAAGATGCAGCCGGAGACGATGAACAGGGACGCCCTTGAAAAAAACATCGCCCTGCTCACATCCATGGTAGAGGAGCATCCGGAAACCACTTTCAAATTCTTTTTCCCGCCCTATTCCATGCTCTGGTGGGATAATGCCTTTCGGACCGGAGAACGGGACGCTGTAATCTACAATGAAAAACAAGCAGTGAAAGCACTGCTTGCCTACGATAACGTGGAAATATATTATTACCAGGACGCAAAAGAAATTATAACGAATCTGGATCTCTATATGGACATGATTCACTTCTCAAAGGATATCAACTATTGGATTTACGATAATCTGGCCAAGGGCGAAAATCGGCTTACCGAGGAAAATTATGAAGAAAAGCTCGAGGGTATGAGAGTCTTGTCGCAGGAAATCGTAGAGACGAAGATTCAGGAAATCTTCAATCCTACGGGACAGTGATCCGATCCCATCACTTCATGGTAAATCACAGCGTCTTCCAGCCGCTCCTTCAGCGCCTCGGAAACCACAAAATAGTCAATGCGCCAACCCGCATTCTTTTCCCGTGCCTTAAAGCGATAGGACCACCAGGAATAAACATCTTTTAAATCGGGATA
Source organism: uncultured Lachnospiraceae bacterium (assembly GCA_947037115.1). Taxonomy (GTDB): domain Bacteria; phylum Bacillota; class Clostridia; order Lachnospirales; family Lachnospiraceae; genus UBA3282. The sequence continues at coordinate 1,821 of CAMQTN010000025.1, read as the reverse complement.
AAAATAACGGAAGGTATCAATAAACCCGGCCTGTATCAGAGCCGTAAATTTTCCTCTCTCCTCATCGGTAAACCCGGCGTTTTTATGATTCGTTTTCGGGTTTTTCAAATCGATTTCCTCATGTGCCACATTCAAATCCCCACAAAAAATAACAGGCTTTTTCTCCTCCAGCTTTTTCAGATAAGCCAGAAAATCATCCTCCCACTTCATACGGTAAGGAAGTCTTGCCAGTTCGTTCTGGGAATTGGGTGTGTATACTGTGATAAAATAGAAATCCAAATATTCCAGTGTGATCACACGCCCCTCATGGTCATGCTCCTCTATACCGATACCGTAAGTAACCTGCAGCGGTTCTTCTTTGGTAAAAACCGCCGTCCCGGAATACCCCTTTTTCTCCGCATAGTTCCAGTACAGATGATAGCCGGGAAGATCCAGATCAATCTGTCCCTCCTGTAGTTTCGTCTCCTGCAGGCAGAAAATATCCGCGTCCGCCTCCTTAAAAAAATCCAAAAAACCCTTGCCCATGCAGGCTCTCAATCCGTTTACGTTCCATGATATGAATTTCATGTAACAAATCCTCTTTTCTTAATCTATAATACAAAACTATAATACAAAACAACGCGCAGCAAGTATCCGTACCTGCTGTTTCACCTCAAAAAATCCACAGATATCACCTTGTCCGACTTCGTGATGATCTCGTAAATCTCCATATTCTCTCTGATCCTCTTCATATAAAGAACCAGATGCACCATCACACTGTCGCCATTCGTACGGGGCGTACTGATTTCCATGGAATCAATGGATATATCCGCCTCATTAAGATCCTGCACAATCCTGTGGATATACTGACTCTCCTCCAAAGCAATGATCACATTACAATAACGGGACTTTCTGGTGGCAAACCGCTCCACAAAGGGAAGCACATGAAGGGAAAACAACATTACCAGCGTAATCAGCACACCGCCGTCGATAAAACCGATTCCCACCGCCAGTCCCACGCTGGCGCTCGCCCAGAGGGTGGCCGCCGTAGTCAGGCCCTTTACCCGATGATTCGATATGATAATCGTACCTACGCCGAGAAAACCGACGCCGCTGATCACCTGTGCCGCCAGACGGTTCATGTTGGCAAGTCCAGGAAAATTAACCTGAATATACTGCTCTGTCAACATGACCAGAGTGGATGCAAGACAGACCACCGTGATCGTCTTGGTTCCTGCACCGCGGTGTTTCATCCCCCGGTCCAGCCCGATAATACCGCCCAGTACCACGGCCACGATCACACGTATGATCAAATTTTGCGCTGTCCATCCCGAAAAATCCCCGAATATCATGTGTACCCCCGTCATCTCCCCAAAATCCGTATCCCATATTAAGATAATTCAAACAGATTCCTAAGCGGATTGATCCCTTTTGCCTGCTTTAAAATCATATCTTCCTCACCTGCAAGATAAGCCTCAAGCTTCTCGATCTCCTCCGCATCAAAACCTTCTGATTTTTCAATCTTACCTCCCGGTACAATTCCTTCCGCCCAGTCATTGCCACGCAAAAAGGAAACTCTTGTAAAAGACTCCTTCCCTTTATGAATCATGCTTGTCACCAGCATTTTGATATCTTCCGAGAGTGACGGAGCGACAGGCTCCTTTTGAGGCGTCATATCCGAATCTTTTATGATGTTTTTTTTCAATATTACTTTTCCGTCGTCCATGTTTTCAGTGTAACATATATTTTCAAAAATACCAATAAGCGATGCTCCTCAACAGAAAGAGAATATAAAAATCTGTCTCTTATACACATCTCCGAGCCCACGAGACTAGCGCTCAT
>CAMQTN010000024.1 GCA_947037115.1 uncultured Lachnospiraceae bacterium | reverse complement strand
ATGCGTAATGATATTTTATATATAAGAAAACTGTTTCGGAAAATATTTTCCTAATAGGGAGAAACATATGAAAATATTAAATTTAGGATCTTTGAATATTGACAAAATCTATCAGGTGGAACACTTTGTAGAACCGAAGGAGACCATCAAGTCCGCCGCATATAAGGAACTTTGCGGCGGCAAAGGGCTGAACCAGTCAATTGCCCTGGCGAAAGCGGGAGCGGATGTATATCATGCAGGATGTATCGGACAGGACGGAGAGATGCTGGTAAATATTTTGAAGGAGCACAGAGTGAAGACAGACTATCTGCGGCACAGCACAAAGCCCAGCGGTCATGCAGTCATTCAGGTGAACAGGGAAGGGCAGAACAATATTATTATCTGCGGCGGTGCCAATGATGATGTGACAGAACCGTACATAGATGAAGTGCTGGCTGACTTTTCCAAAGAGGATATGATACTGCTTCAAAATGAAATATCAAATGTGGATTACGCCATAAAAAAAGCCCGTGACAGAGGTATGAAGATCGTTGTCAATCCATCGCCTGTCAATCAGGAATTGGAAACATACGGGCTTCAGAAAGTGGATTATTTCATTTTAAATGAGGTGGAAGGGAAGTATCTTTCCGGGAAGGAAACCGACAGGCCGGAAGAAATGATGGAAGGGTTGAAGGAAAAGTTTCCGCAGGCGGCTTTTGTACTGACTTTAGGAGAAAACGGGGCATACTATTTTGATGCAGAAAGATGTGTGTATCAGAAAAGTTATCAGGTAGAAGCCGTAGATACAACCGGGGCCGGAGATACCTTCAGCGGTTATTTTCTGGCAGGGCTCGTACAGGGGAGGAGGATAGAAGAGAGTCTGAGAAGTGCCAGTATGGCGGCGGCCCTGGCTGTCAGCAGACACGGAGCGGCGCCCAGCATTCCGGATATGCAGGAGGTAAACGAAATTTTAAACAAGGAAGACAAAGAGATTTAAACTTACAATTTCGGAAAAGAGGTAAAGTATGGAAAAAATAATTTTGGATGTGGATACCGGTACGGATGATGCAGTTGCGATTATGACAGCGCTTTGTTGTGAACAGATGGAAGTGCTGGGGATCATGTCCGTAAACGGCAACAGAGGGATTGATTTTACAACAGAGAATACGCTGCGGGTGGTGCAGCATCTGGAAAGCCAGGTTCCTGTGTATCGGGGCTGCTGCCTGCCGATGGTTTCCACACTGGCAGCCGGGCGCAGGGACAACATTCCGTATAAGGGACCGGAAGACCCACAGGATAATGTGCATGCGGACTATCTGGAACTGGAGCCGGCAGCAATCAGGGAGCAGAAAGAACATGCGGTATTCTGGCTGGCAGATACGTTGATGAAGTCAGATGGGGATATAACCCTGATTGCCGTGGGGCCATTGACGAATATAGCGATGGCCATGCGGATAGAGCCGCGAATCACAGAAAAAATAAAGCGCATTATCATTATGGGAGGCGGATATCGGGAGGTTAATATTACACCCACGGCTGAATTCAATTTCTGGGTGGATCCGGAGGCGGCAAAGATTGTGATAGACAGTGGATGCGATATTACCATCGTACCGTTGGATGCAACCCATGCGGCGGCGGTTTCGGTTGAGACAGCGGACAAATTGGAGCAGAAAGGCACCAGGGCAGCATTGCTCACAGCCGAGATTATCAGACACAGGCACAGCGGCTACAAGCACTGGCAGCCCATGGGAGATATTAATACAGTGCCAGTCCATGACGCCCTGGCCGTATGTGCGGCAGTAAAGCCGGACGTTTTAAAGAATGTCATGGAGGTTTATGCAGACATCGACATTTCCGGCGGGGCGGCAGACGGCATGAGCATTTTTGATGTAGACCGCAGATACAAAGACAGGAAAGAGAATGTAAAAGTAGCTCTTGGCGCAGACAGAGAGCTCTTTACAGATATGTTACTAAACATTTTATAAAAACGGAGGTGCACTTATGAAAAAGAAGGGTATGGTAGCAGTTTTATTGGCGGGGACATTGTTGATTGGTGCATGTGGGACCAACCAGAATACAGGTGGGAATGTATCAAACGCAGATGAAGGCGGGGCACAGAAGAGTGAAGCGGACAGTTCCCAGAGTGAGGCTGGCGAAAGCGAAAGCGCAGGCGGAAGTGGAGAGGGACTGAAGGTGGTCTATGTAACACCGGGCGCTATGGGAGATAATGGATTCTGTGACTCGGTTGGGCGCGGCCTGGAAAGGATTGAAGCAGATTTTGGCGCGAAAACAACTGTAATCGAGAATAACAACGATGCATCCAAATATGCGGAATCTCTGGAAGCATGTTTCCAGTGGCAGCCGGATGTGGTATTCGCGGAGCCATACGGATTTGAGGAACTGTATGTGCAGTATGCGGATAAATATCCTGATACAACCATCGTCTGTCTGGACTTTGTACTGGAAAATACACAGAAAACGATCAGCAGCTATACGTTTATCAATGAGGAGGGAGCATTCCTGGCGGGTGTGTGTGCCGCATTGGTGACGGAGAGTGACCTGGAGTATGCCAATGAAGAGAAAATTGTGGGATTTGTAGGCGGCCAGGATATTACGGTAATCAGAGGTTTCTATAAGGGATTCGAACAGGGTGTAAAGTATATTGATCCGGAAATCGAGATTTTACAGACGTATGTGGGCGATTTCTTTGATCCGGTAAAAGGAAAGACTGCGGCTAATCAGCTGTATGCACAGGGCGCAGATATCATATTCCAGGCGGCAGGCAGAACAGGACACGGCGTTTTGGAAGCGGCCAATGAAGAGAATAAATATGCAATTGGTGTGGATTCCAACCAGAATGGTGTGTACCCGGGACATGTTGTATCCTCTATGGTAAAAGATCTGGACGGCGCGGTGTATGATACTTTCAAGCTGATTGTAGACGGCACATATGAGAATAATGTGGTCTATTCCAAGGGAGCCGGACCGAGCGGCGTATATCTTGCCATTGATGAGTTTTCGGAGGATATCATGACGCCGGAGATGATCAGTCAGATCGACGAGATTACGAATAAAATTGCGGCAGGAGAAATTCAGATAGAAAGATATACGGAATAATGTATATACTGCGCATGGAGGGTTGAAATGGATAAGAAGACTTATATTCAGATGAAAGACATCGTGAAAGTCTATCCACCGGATAAAATTGCTCTCAATAAGGTGTCGGTGGAGATAGATGCAGGGGAAATTCACTCGATTATAGGTGAGAACGGCGCTGGTAAATCGACACTGATGAAAGTTCTTTTCGGATTGGAGAAAGCCAATGAGGGCATGATTTTTATGGAGGGGGATAAAGTAAATATTTCAACTCCCCAGGAAGCGGTGAAAATGGGAATCGGTATGGTTCACCAGGAGTTTATGCTGATCAGTGACTATACGGTGATTGAAAATATCGTGCTGGGAGATGAGCCGGTCAAAAAAGGACTTTTGAATCTCAATGCATCCAGAGTGAAATTGGAGCAGATTATGCAGGATTTCAAATTTGATATACCTCTGGATGCAAAGATTAAAGATATTTCTATCGCTGCCCAGCAGAAAGTGGAAATAGTTAAGCTCTTGTTCAGAGACGTAAACACATTGATCCTGGATGAACCTACAGCAGTGCTGGCGCCCCAGGAGACAGACGAATTGTTTGTCCTGCTGCGGCGAATCAGGAGCCAGGGGAAAACCATCATATTTATCAGTCATAAGCTCAACGAGGTGCTGGAAATTTCCGATAGGATAACGGTTATGAGACAGGGACAGCATATATGGACAAAGGACAATGAGAATCTTAGCAAAGCGGATCTGGCCAATGCCATGGTGGGGCGTTCTGTTATGATGACGGTGGAAAAGAAACCCGCCGTACCGGGAGATGTCATTTTGAAAGTGGACAACCTGAATATGCAGAATGCCAGTGTGAGCCACAAGAAAGATCTGGACCGGGTTTCCTTTGAGATACGCAGCGGCGAAATCCTTGGGGTTGCCGGTGTGGAAGGCAACGGGCAGTACGAACTGGTGCAGGCAGTCATGGGGCTGGCCAGAGCGGAAGGGGGCATATTCATTGACGGTCAGGATATATCGGGACTATCGGTAAAAGAACGGAGAAAACTGATTGCATATGTGCCGCAGGACAGAAAGAGAAGCGGCAGCTCCCAGGAGGAGAGCATTCTGATGAACGTTATCATGACCCATCATTATGTCAATGATGAAATCTGTAATAAATGGGGATTTCTGAAAGGGAAGAAATGCAGAGAGATGGCGGACAGGGTCATAGAAGGATATCAGGTAAGCTGCCAGGGAGCAGACATGAATATTGGATCTTTGTCCGGCGGTAATCAGCAGAAAGTAATCGTGGGACGGGAATTTGAACTGGACAGCAGGATTCTTGTAGTGGATCAGCCGGTGAGGGGACTGGATGTGGGATCTATCGAATATATCCATAAAAGGATCGTGGAAAAAAGAGATAACGGAGAAGCTGTATTACTTGCTTCGGCAGATCTGGATGAATTGTTTAATCTGTCTGACAGGATTATCGTCATGTACAATGGGAAAATTGTGATGGAGAAAAGCATAGAGACTACCACAAAGGAAGAAGTGGGGGCTTATATGCTGGGCGCAGGGGGTGAGAAAGGTGAAAATTAGGAAAGATGTGACAGTAATACTGGCCATCGTGACAGCCATTGTAATCGGAATGATTATGCTGTTCAGTCAGGGATATTCTTCAGTGGAGAGTTATGCCAGTATCCTGAAGTACAGTCTGTCTACAGCGATTGGCAGGGCAAATACCATCAACCGGTTTGTATTCCTGCTCATAGCCGGAGCCTCAGCAGCCATGGCATTGGGTGCAGGAGCTTCCAACCTTGGCCAGTTTGGACAGCTTCTGATGGGGGCCATGACATCCACGTTGATTGGCATTTATGTAAAACTCCCGGCTGCTTTGCTGATACCATTAATGATTATCGGCGGCGTGGCAGCAGGGGCGCTGTGGGCGGCGATCGCGGCAGCGGGGAAGAAACTGTTTGGCATGAATGAGTTTATCATAACGCTGATGCTGAATTTTATAGCGGATTATTTCGTTCGATATCTGATTTCTACACCGCTGAAGGATCCTGGATCTCAGTGGCCGGCCAGCAGGGTCGTTTCTGAAAGTGGTATTCTGCCGGCGGTTGGGCTGATTGATTCCGTAGTCTTTCTGATGATTGCAGTATATATTGCGGCCGTATATTTTGTCAGGAAAAGCCGGATGGGATATGAATTTCGCGTGATGGGATTTAACAGCCTTTTTGCCAGAGTGGGCGGATGTGACACAGATAAGAATTTCTTCCGTGCAATGCTTTTAAGCGGCGCCCTAGCAGGACTTTTGGGAACGATGATGATTGTTGGTGCAACACAGCAGCACAGAGTGATCAGTGGTCTGGGAGAGAATTTTGCCAATGACGGCCTGATGCTGTCCATAGTAGCCGGAAATAATATCGGCAGTGTATTTGTCTATGCGATTCTGTTTGCAATCCTGCAGTCGGGATCTACAGGAATGCAGCTTGACACAGGGGTGCCGTCAGAGTTTACAACGATGTTAATTGCAATTACAGTGCTTTCGGTAGTGGCGTTCCGTTCCTACTCAGGTATTTTTATCGACAAGCTGATTGCATGGAAGAAAACGAAGAGTCTGGAGGTGGAGAAATGAATCTGATCATAGAAATTTTAAAATCAGCGCTGCCGGCTTCCATACCGATTCTTCTGGCAGCTTTAGGCGGGCTTTTTACATGGCATGCAAATATTTTTAATATCTCGATGGAAGGCATGTTACTGACCAGCGCTTTCACATCAGTGTTGGGTTCTTACCTGTTTGAATCATGGTGGATGGGGCTGTTGTTCGGTGTGGCCGGCAGTCTGGCGGTATCCCTGTTGTTTGCCTTCTTCGTGTTGAAGATGAAGACGGGAGAGTTTATCACAGGTATCGCGATCAATACTTTTGTGGCAGGTGCGACCACATATTATCTGAGACAGCTTTTTGATGTGAAAGGCTCTCTGATGGATCCCAGAATTGTCGCCTTGCCCAGATGGAATATTCCGATTATTAAAAATATCCCCTTTATCGGGCCGATTATCACTGGACATGCGTTTCCGCTCTACTTAACATTTTTTATCATCGTACCATTGGTATATGTGATTATTTATAAGACGCCTTTTGGCTTAAGGCTGCGGGCCTGCGGCTATGATTCTAAAGTGATTGATTCGGTAGGAATAAAGGCGGATAAACTGAAATTCATATCGATTATGATATGCGGCGCCCTGTGCGGTGTAGGAGGGACATTCCTGTCTCTGGGCATCATGAGGATGTTTACAGAAAACATGTCAAACGGAAGAGGGTGGATTAGTCTGGCCATCATCATATTATCCCTGGGTAATCCGGTGAAAGTGTTTGCCATCTGTATCATCTTTGGTATTACGGAGGGATTGGGCCTGACGCTGCAGCAGGTAAATATTCCGAACCAGATCACAGACATGCTGCCGTACCTTGCAGTTTTGACGGCGCTATATATTAACAGCAGACAGAGCAAAAGGAAAGAGTTGCAAGTATAAGAAAATGGAGGGCAATAAGTTATGCAGAAAGTAATTTTGGATGTGGATACCGGGACAGATGACGCTGTGGCAATCATGCTGGCAGCCCTGTCAATGGATTTGGATCTGCTCGGAGTATGCTCCGTGAACGGTAACAGAGGCATCGAGTTTACGACGGAAAACACACTCAGAGTCGTGGAATATCTGGGGCTTGCAGATAAAATACCAGTATACAGGGGCTGCAGCCTGCCAATCGTTTCCACATTGACGCCGGGACGCAGAGACGGGATTCCGGCCACAGGATCCATGGATAAAAATAATATTCATGGCGACTACGTGGAACTTCCGCCTGCGACGATCAAACCGCAGGAGGAACACGCGGTGTTCTGGCTGATCGATACCCTGATGAAGTCAGAAGGGGACATTATCCTGATTCCGGTAGGGCCGCTGACTAATATTGCTATGGCGCTCAGGATAGAGCCGAGGATTGCTGATAAGATTCAGTCAATCGTGATCATGGGCGGCGGTTACAGAGAGGTAAATATCACACCTTCCGCAGAGTTTAACTTCTGGGTGGATCCGGAAGCTGCAAAGATCGTGATTGACAGCGGCTGTGATATTACGATTGTACCATTGGATGCAACCCATAAAGCGGTATTGTCTCTTGACGATGCAGATGAACTTGAGAAAAACGGAGGCAGGGCAGGAGCAGCTACGGCAAGTTTTATCAGGCACAGACAGGCGGGATATAAGATCTGGCAGCCTATGGAGGATATCAATACGGTACCGATTCATGATGCACTGGCGGTCTGCGCCGTGATTGATCCCAACGTTCTGCAGGATGTGACGAGTACGTATGTGGATATTGATATTGCTGGCGGCGCCGCGGATGGAATGAGCATATGCGATATTGATAAGCGCTATAAGGAAAAGAAAGAAAATGCAAAAGTAGCGCTTAGTGCGGATAAGGATCTTTTCGGTAAGATGGTTAAAGAAATCATGTGTGGACAGGCATAGACAAGGGCCTTGTGGGATTTGTTCCTGCAAGGCTCTTGGCCATGTCCGGCCATAAAAATGCAGATGGTACCTACACTGAATTTTGGAGGAAATTGTAGTGAAGCAAAAGTACCAGAAAACTCTTCACTTTGCCGACTGTTCGTGATATGATAACACCGAAAGGCTGTTGTCCACTGGCGGACGGAAGCTGCTTTACGAGCTTTCGGAAATTAAGTGGACTTTTGCTATGTGTGTTAATAAAAGAAACATTGAGAAAAAGGAGCGATGTGAACATGTTATCGAAAAAGTCAGACTCCCGCTCTGTGCACAAGGTGAGGAGGAGTCTCAATGGAAGGATATTGAGGAATACCACACTCAATATTTTGATATTGGTGGCAGTATGTTGTGCGATTATGGCGCTTTCCATGCAATCACTGGCGAACAGTATTTTGCTGGACAGTCTGCAGCCCATGGCCAGACAGTCGGCTAAGACTGTGGAAGCCAATATCCACATGCTGGCAGACAGGATGATGATGATTGCCGGTGATTCGAGGATGAATATAGTCGGTTTTGCAGGAGAAACAGCGGAGGATGCCGGGACGGGGAATGAAATGGAAGGCTGGAAGGCTGTTTTGACAGAGGCAGCCGAGATTTATGAATTTCACACCATTGCCCTGTACGATCTGAATGGAAGTCTGGTGCAGGGAATAGACGGTGCGCCGGAAAGTCTGGATGACGGATTTTTGGCGCTTTTACAGGAGACGGACAATCTGACTACCTATACGAGCACGGTCTTTCAGGATCAACTGGGCATCACGATAGGTATGCCGGTGAAAGAGAACGATGAGACGGCCTATTATGTGGTAGGCGTTTATAAATATGATGCGTTGAATGATGTGCTGAGCAGTATCAATATAGGAAAAAACGGTATGGCCTATATGGTTAACCGGGAAGGAATTGTCACGGGACATCCGGATCAGGACAAGGTGAAATCAGGAGCCACACTGCTAGAGCTTAGCGGCGGCAATGAGGAGGCCATTAAGAGTGTGACCACAGGGGAAACAGGGGCGACGGAATTTGTCATTGACGGGCAGCAGATGCTGGTGGCTTTTTCGCCTGTCCGTGGTACACAGTGGGCGCTGGTTATCCAGGTGCCGAAGTCAGACTACAATAATCTGATTGATGAGGCGATGGCAGTGGCAGGGATATGTACACTGGTGGTACTGGGGATCTCCATTCTGCTGATACTTCGGATGGCACGCTCCATTTCCAGGCCGGTAAAGAGCGTGACAAGCCGGATGATTGCTCTTTCCGATGGGGATCTGCATACGGAGGTGACGAGTGTCGGGTCAGGGGATGAGCTGGAGATTATGACCAGAACATTAGCTGACACGGTAGAAAGCGTGAATCGGTACATATCGGATATCCGCCAGGTATTGAACGGGGTTGCCGACGGCAATCTGCAGATTGAACCCCATGTGGAATACAGAGGGGACTTTACGCTGATCCGGAACAGTCTTGGTACGATTCTGCAGTCCATGAACGAGACCATAGCAGGTTTCCGTGCTGCTGCTGCCCGCCTTTCCAGTATGGCAGAAGAGCTAAGCGGACAGTCAGGACAACTGCATGAGGCATCTTTAGAACAGAATCAGGCAACCGAAGTGCTGGTTGACGAAGTGGCCCATGTCAAAGAGCAGCTTGTCAGCGTTACTAAGAGCAGTGACAAGACACGTGCCATGACTGTGGAAATTACGAGGAAGGTGCAGGAGGCGAATACGCAGATGACGGCCCTTTCCAACGCCATGGATGACATCAGTCTACATGCCCAGGAGATTACAACCATTGCCAAGTCGATTGATGACATTGCATTCCAGACCAGCATTCTGGCCCTGAATGCTTCTGTGGAGGCGGCACATGCCGGAAGCGCAGGCAAAGGTTTTGCTGTTGTGGCGGAAGAGGTGAAGGAACTGGCAGGTAAAAGCGCCAAGGCAGCCCAAAGCGCAGTGGAAATTGTGGCAAATACCAGAGCGGTTATTCAGACAGGCGTGAACCTGAATGCGAGCACAGCGCAGTCCCTGCGGTCCATCTATGGTGTGTCCACCGAGATCAGCGAAATCTCAGACCAGCTTGTGGCAGCAGTGCGGGGACAGGAGGATGCGCTGATGAGTATGGAGGAGAGGATTGCGACCATTTCCTCCATCGCGGACACAAATCTGCAAAATGCAGAGGGGACAAGCCAGTCCAGCGGCCTGCTGGCAAAAGAGGCCGAGGAACTTCAGGCACAGGTAAAGAAATTTGCTTTGAAGGAGGAATATGACAGATGAAACGGATCGTTAGCATAGCGCTGATCCTGGCAGGTATGATGCTGTTGACAGCCTGCGGGGAACAGACAGGACTTCAGGACGGCTATTATACCGCACAGGCGGCAGATTTCAACTTCGGATGGAAAGAATATATTACGATTATGGTGAAAGGCGGCAACATTGTTTCTGTGGAATATAATGCAGAAAATGCCAGCGGATTTATCAAGAGCTGGGATAACGCCTATATGCAGACAATGCTGCATAGCAACGGTACTTATCCGAATGAGTACACCCGCTATTATGCAGGACAGCTTCTGGAGGGACAGGGGGAGGCGGAGATTGATGCGCTGACCGGGGCAACTTCCTCCTATGACTCCTTTCAAAAACTGGAGGCCGCTGTCATAGAGCAGGCAAAGCAGGGAGATTCCAGCATTGTCATTGTGGATACAGCCCACTGAGCGGCGGGTTCTGCCGTCAGAGCGCGGGAGGTCATGTAAGACGGATGGAAGGCTCCGGCATTGGCAGAGAGGAAAATGGGATGAACGATATTTGGTCAAAGCGTGTGCAGGGTACGAAAACACTTTATTATTCCCGTAAACTGCGCTTTAACGATATGTTTGCCGAACGGTATAAAGCGCTGTTTGATGTAAATGAAGACAGGAGTCTGAGGATACTTGAGATCGGCTGCGGGCCCGGCGCTCTTGCGGGAGCGCTGCACCGCTGGTATCCGAAGGCGGAGGTGACCGGGGTTGACCGTGACAGCGCGTTTATCAGTTTTGCAAGGAAACACGAAAACGGAATTACTTTCGTGGAAGGCGACATTACAGCCCTCCCTTTTGCGGATAATAGCTTCGATGTTGTGATCTCCCATACGGTGAGTGAGCATATTGAGCCTTCCATATTCTATGGCGTGCAGATGCGTTTACTAAAAGAAAATGGAAGCTGTCTGGTTTTATCTTCCCGCAGAGGAATCCATATTGCTCCTGACTGCCTGTCTTCCAGTGACGTCGAAAAACGCTTTTGGGAAAAAGCGAAGCGGTACGATGATACGCTGAATCAATATTCCATATGCAGGTATCCGATGAACGAAGCGCAGTTACCTGCCTCCATGGAGAGTTACGGATTTAGAAACACGAGTACAGGTTTTGTGACGGTAGACTTAACGCCGGACCATCCAAAGTATTCGAATACAATAGCCCATGAAATGATTGATGCCGACAGATATGCAGACATTGACGCCATTGATTCCGTTTTCTATAAAATGCCGGAATATTTTACGGTTAAAGAGATCGAAGAGATGAAACGCATGACCCATGCAAAATATGATATCCGAATAGCGCAATATGACCGTGGCGAACGACAGTGGGATACGAATGTAGTGATTATTATGGTGATACGTGGAGTGAAATTTGATGTTTGATGTCGGGAAACATTTTTTCACAAAATTCATTTGTTGAGGGAGATGCCCATCTAAGTCGGGAAGGGCATCTCCTTTTTCCGTTTTGAAACCGTCTGTATATTTTTATCATGCTATGGAAACATAAAACCGCTGCTGCGCCTGCTCGCCCTGTGATAGATTCATAGCGCTGGCAAAGGCGTTATTTTCTGTTTTGACCTGTTTTCTGGCAGTTGCTCCATCCGTTTCTGCGGCTGATTTTGCTGCGTCGCCTGCCTCACCTAACATGGAGAACTGGAATGCCATTGCCCTTTGTTCCCGTTTCTCCATTTTTTCGAGTTCAGCCTGTTTTCTTTCGGTATCTACGCCGCGTCTCTCATCCTGACTGATTTCACCCTTTAAGATGGCTATGCCGTCGCTGGTTTTGGCGATGACTGTACCGAGACGATCCGCCTGCTGTGCGGAAGCGTCCGCGGTGACCATAGCATGTATTTCTTTGTGGGAAATGCCAGCGTCCGTAACGGCGTCATCGTCATCAGCCGCAGGCGCTGTCTCCTGTTCTTCGACGACGTTTTCTTTTGCTGTTTCAACAGACTGTTGGTTTTCCGCATCGATGCTGTCGGTCTTTCCCGGATTGGTTTCGCCCTTTAAAAGGACGAAGCCATCGCTGTTTTTTGCTATGACAGTTCCCTGATTTTCTGCCTGCTGCCCGTCGGAGGGAAGCTTTTTTTCATCTGACTCATCGGAGGTCTTTTCCGGCTGTACTTTTTCTTCCGGATTTTCCTCTTTTGTCAGGCCCTGATCTTCCCGCAGCCGGGCCAGCATGATTTCTCTTTTCTGTGACCGGCTGAGTTCTTCCTGACGCTGTTTCAGCTCTGTGTTAAGATCGGATATTTCTTTCTGCAGCTCTTTTCGTTCCTGGCTTTTTTCATTGGCAGAAAGGTCTTCCTTAGAAGACAGTTTCTGCATCTGCTGCTGTGTATCGGTGATTTCTTTTTGGATGTTTTTGCTTCTGGAATCTGTAACATTTGCAGAAGTCATCTGCATGACTGACATACTGTTTGCTGATGTGATACCGCCGATTCCCATAAAATCATCTCCTTCCCCGCCAAAGGATGTTGTTGTATCTTAGCTTTGCTGGTATACTTATTTATATTTTACTATTATTTACGGGTAAGAATCAAGACTATTTTTACAGGGATAACATCAATTTGGAATGGAACATTGGGAAGGAGATATTCTGTGAAGAAAGCGGGCGGGGCGGAATTTACAAAGGCGATGAGAGCAACTCATACGATACTGCTGCCAGACATGCTGCATTATCACAATGCGCTTTTGCAGGCAGCCTTTGCTTCCTGCGGATATCATGTAGAGATACTTCCGGAGGAAAAGAATCTGCCGGATTATTCCCTGCCCTTTATCAGCAGTGATTACTGCTTCCCAACAGTGCTGATTCTGGGGCAGGTGCTGGCAGCAGTACAGTCCGGGCGGTTTCGAACGGATCGGATTGCCTTCATGGAACCTCAGACCGGAGGCGCATGCCGCGCCGGCAACATTTATAATCTGATGATAGAAAGCCTGAAAAAGGCTGGGTACAGCCAGATTCCGGTAATCTCCCTCAATGCGTTCGGACAATACAGGCATGAGGGCTTTACGATCACTCCGAAGCTGCTGTCCAGAGCCGTTGCAGCCGTCTGTTTTGGCGATCTGCTTATGACCCTTTATCAGCAGGTGAGGCCATATGAGCGAAAGAAGGGGGAGGCAGGGGCGTGTTGGGAGCGGTGGAACAGGAAACTGTGTGAGAATATAAGGAACGGAAAAAATATTTCCAAAAAGAAACGAAAGGAGCAGTACCGCCAGATTGTCCGTGATTTTGCAATGATTCCGGTGGAGGACAGAAAGATCCGGCGTGTTGGGATTACCGGGGAGATATATATTAAATTTTCTCCTGTCGGGAATGCACATTTGGAACAGTTTCTGGAAGAACGGGACTGTGCGTACCGTATGGGCGGCTTTATCAATTATGCCATCTATATCGTAGACAGTGAGCTGGAAAATCAGAAGCTCTGTGGTGCGGGGAAGATGGTACAGAAGGCATATGACGCGGTTATCCGTTATCTGATCCGCATGCAGCAGGATATCAACCGAAGCATTGCAGAGGGGAAGCGTTTTCTGCCGGATGCAGATTTTGCAAAAATGAAAGAAATGGCGATGCCGATTATCAGCAAAGGATGCCACACGGGAGACGGATGGCTGGTTGCCGCAGAAGTGGCTGACCTGGTGGAAAAGGGATATGAGAGTATTCTGATTGTGCATCCTTTTGGCTGTCTTGTCAGCCATGTATGCGAGCGGGGCATTATGAAAAAACTTCATGAGCGGTATCCGGATGTGAATATACAGACTGTGGAATATGATTATGATTCTGCCCGTACCTTGCGGGAGAGCCGTATATTACTGGGGATCAGTGGAGGCAGGTAAGTACAGGAATGCTTATTCTGCCGGAACAATTTATTTGTCAGGGGAAATGTTTAATGTTATCATATAGAGACGATACGAAAAACGATGAGGAGGATTTAGAAGTGGAACGAGAAAATTTTGGCTCCCGGCTTGGCTTTATTCTGGTCAGTGCGGGTTGTGCGATCGGTATCGGAAATGTGTGGAGATTTCCTTATGTGGCAGGGGAGAACGGAGGCGCTGTTTTTGTTCTGTTTTACCTGCTCTTTCTGCTTTGCATGGGGGTACCGGTTCTGACGATGGAACTTGCCGTCGGGCGTGCCAGCGGAAAGAGTGCGGTGCTGGGATATAAGGCGCTGGAGAAGCCGGGGAGCAAATGGCATATTCATGGCTGGTTTTGTATGATAGGATGTTATCTTCTGATGATGTACTATACCACGGTTTCGGGCTGGATGCTCAGCTATTTCTTTAAGTTTGCAGGAGGGAGTTTCCAGCGCGGCATGGATGCGGCTGCGGTCAGCAGTGTGTTTGGTGAATTGTGTGCTGATCCTGTAGAGATGACCGTTTGGATGATGATCACTGTCCTTGCGGGTTTTCTTGTCTGTAGTTTCGGCCTGCAGAAAGGTTTGGAGCGGGTCACCAAAGTGATGATGATGGCGCTGCTTGTGCTGATTATTGTACTGGCAGTCCACAGCGGTATGCTGTCCGGAGCGGGAGAGGGAATTGCCTTTTATCTGATGCCGGATTTTGCCAGGGCGAGAGAGGCAGGGATCGGGAATGTGGTCACTGCGGCCATGAATCAGTCCTTTTTTACATTGAGCCTGGGAATCGGTGCGATGGAGATCTTTGGAAGCTATATGTCAAAAGAGCATACGCTGGCGGGAGAATCCGTGCGGATTTGTGTTTTGGACACGTTTGTGGCGTTGATGTCCGGCCTGATTATCTTTCCGGCCTGCTTTTCTTTCGGGGTCGAACCCGATGCGGGCCCGTCGCTGATTTTTGTTACGCTGCCGAATGTGTTTGTCAATATGGCAGGTGGACGCATCTGGGGCGCCCTGTTCTTCCTCTTTATGACGTTTGCCAGTTTTTCCACGGTAATTGCCGTGTTTGAGAACCTGCTGGCAGGCTGCATTGACAATTTTGGATGGAGCAGGAAGAAGGCGTCGATCATCAACTGTGTTTTCGTGCTGGCAGCAAGTCTCCCCTGCGTGCTGGGATATAATGTGTGGAGCAGCCTGCACCTGATCGGCGGAAGGGATGTGCTGGACAGCGAGGATTTCCTTGTCAGTAATTTACTGCTTCCGATCGGTTCCCTCGTCTTTCTCCTGTTTTGCGTGACTAAATGGGGATGGGGATTTGACAAATATTTGGAGGAGGCCAATACGGGTGAAGGACTAAAACTGTCGAAGTATTTGAAATATTATTTCAGATTTGTGCTTCCGGTGCTCATCCTGATTATTCTGATTCAGGGATTGAGATAATTGTCAACCTATTAAATAAATAGGTTGACAATTAAAAGCTCCTGTGATACGATAATTCCGCGGACAGGACAAAGTCCGTGAAAATGATTGATTTCAGGAGGTGCTTATGAGTACGAATATGACGACACAGGCAGATCACGCGGCGGTGCGGCCGGCAGGGAGGGGCAAGACCTACGATATGGCATACATAGCCGTATTTGCGGTGCTGATGGCGATCTGTTCATGGATTTCCATTCCCACAGTGATTCCTTTTACGCTACAGACCTTTGCGGTATTTTTGGCAGTCTGCGTGTTGGGCGGAAAGAGAGGCACCTTGTCGGTAATCATTTTTGTATTGCTGGGGGCAGTCGGCGTCCCGGTGTTTGCTGGATTTTCCGGCGGGCCGCATGTGATCATGGGTAATACCGGCGGATATATCATCGGATTTATTTTTGCAGGACTGCTCATGTGGCTGATGGAGCGGCTGTTTGGCAGGAAAATATGGGTGCAGGCCGTGTCCATGCTGCTTGGGATGGTTACCTATTATGTGTTCGGAACCATATGGTTTATGATTGTCTATATGAGGACGACAGGGCCGGTTGGGGTGTCTGCAGTGCTTGGCTGGTGTGTGATTCCCTTTATCATACCGGATCTGGTGAAAGCGGCGCTGGCACTGTTTTTGGGAACCACACTGCGCAAACCCCTTTCGGCAATTATGGGCGAGAACTGAAGTACGGGCAGCAGGAGAGGAAGAGGAAAGAAACAATATGAAATACAGGATAAGAGCACATCATGGCATGTGCTTTTCCTTTTTTCAGGGGAAAGGCTACAGCGGTGAATTTACGGAAAATATGTGGAAGATGAAGGAAAGGCTTTCGCAAAACCCGGAGGTTGTGTTATTGTGCAGGACGGATGATGTGTGCGCATGCTGTCCCAATAATCACGAGGGAGCCTGCGAGTCTCTGGAGAAGGTGGAGGATTATGACAGGAAGGTGCTCGCGCTGTGCGGGCTTAAGGAAAACGCGGTTTTGCGGTGGCATGATTTTGCGGCGCTGGTACAGGAGAATATCATCTCGGCGGGCAGGAGGGAGAGCGTCTGCGGGGGATGTGAGTGGAACGAATTGTGTCAGTAAACGGGAAGTTCCGGGTGGGAAACGGTAAAATCCAGTCACTACCGTCAGACGGCCACATACAACAGCATTCCTTCCTTTTTTTGCCCCTCCTGCCGATAAAATATAGGACGGGAAATAATACTACGGGGTGATAAGGATTGAATATAGCGATTTGCGAGGACGGGGAGAATTCATACTTCTATATCAGGAAGCTGATAGAGGCGCAGGATTCCCGCTGTCGGATTATGGAGTTTGCTTCCGGCGAGGAACTGCTTGCGTTTTGTAACCAGAAAGACAGAGAAGAGATAGATATTTTGATTTTTGTATCAGGCAGTCCGGAAGCGAAAAAGATTGTGGAGCCGAAGGCGGTACTTTTGCGGGACAGAAATGTGACAAGGCGCGTCCCTGCGGATGATATTTATTATATTGAGAGCAACAACAGGAAAATTATCGTACACATGCACGATGAGATCATAGAGTGTTACGGAAAGATCGGTGAGCTGGAGCGGGAGCTGCAGGAGGGGTTTTTCAGAATACATAAGGGATATCTGGTCAATATGAAATATGTGGAGGGATATAACCGGACAGAGGTACGAGTGAAAAACGGTAACTGCCTGCTGCTCTCCAAATATAAATATCAGGATTTTGAAAAGGCCTATCTGCAGTTTGTCTCGACGGACAAGTAGAGGAAACGGACAGCGTGGGGAATTTGGATTCCC
Source organism: uncultured Lachnospiraceae bacterium (assembly GCA_947037115.1). Classification (GTDB taxonomy): domain Bacteria; phylum Bacillota; class Clostridia; order Lachnospirales; family Lachnospiraceae; genus UBA3282. The sequence continues at coordinate 23,780 of CAMQTN010000024.1, read as the reverse complement.
CGGCAGGGGAGGAGATGTCATGTTGAGTGAAAATATACTTTCAGAGATTCAGGAAATTGTTCATGAATGCGGTGATATCATACTGAGCGCCACGGATATCGAACGAAAGACGCACCAGAAAGAGGGCAGCGGGAATTTTGTGACGGATTATGATTCACGGGTACAGTCTGTCCTGAGAAAGAGGCTGCTGGAGCTGATGCCGGGCGCGGTATTTCTGGGAGAAGAGGATCAGATGGACCGCACGGATATTTCCAGAGGGTATGCGTTTATTGTCGATCCCATCGACGGTACGGCGAACTTTATCCGCGGCTGTAAGGCCAGCTGTGTCAGCGTGGCGCTTGCGGAGAATGGCTATCCCGTCCTTGGCGTGATCTACAATCCCTACCAGAAAGAGACTTATTATGCGCAGAAGGGGAAAGGGGCGTATCTGAACGGGGAGAGGATTTACGCTTCGGAGAGGACGCTGGAGGAAGGGCTGATTCTCTTCGGAACAAGTCCCTACAAAAAGGAACTGTGTCAAAAGAGCTTTGAGATTGCCAGCCGTTATATGGCCCGTGCGGAGGATCTGCGCAGGAGCGGGTCGGCGGCTCTGGATCTGTGTATGATAGCCAGCGGCAGGGCAGAGTTTTTCTTTGAGCTTATGTTGTCTCCGTGGGATTATGCGGCAGGGGCCCTTTTGGTGGAGGAGGCCGGAGGATTGACCTGTGATCTGGAGGGAAGGGCGCTTACCTATGACCGTAAACAGACGGTAACCGCGAGAGGGCCCAGGGTGGAGTTACTGTAGCCGGAGGTGATACACAGAATCATTGCTGCATATGTGGTTGGACACGGAAAAGTTTCTATGCTGCGGTTGAAGAAGCGACTGGAAATATGGTTGAATCGCATTGACTTTTCCTATAACAAAAAGTAGAATGATTACATGTGGAAAAATAGCATTCAAAATAAAAAAGAATATCTGATTTTCAGCTTTTTCTGTCTCGGAACGCTTGTTCTGAGGCTGTTCTATCTTATGAAAGTGAACGGGCCGTTTGTGTATGAGGATGAGCTGGGATACTGGTCCCACGCCGCCCACATGACCGGGTATACGTGGGCGGGTGTTATGGATGGCGTAAGCTGGTATGCCTTTGGCTACAGTTTTGTGCTCCTGCCCGCGCTTCTGCTTTCCAATCAAATGGCTGTTGCTTATAAAATCGCCGTTTTGTTGAATGTGCTGATGTGTCTGCTTGTATACGGACTGGCATATGCCATCTCCCGCAGGCTGTTTCCAACGCTCAGTGTGTTCCAGCAGGGAATGATTGCTTTTACGGCGACTTCTTTTACTTCTTATATTTTTTACTCCTATGTTACTATGTGTGAAACGCTTGTCAGCTTACTGGTCTGGCTGGTTTTTTATGAGATCGTGTCCCTGGAGGAGAGGGAAGCATGGTGGAAAGGAGCCCTGCTTGGATGTACGGCCGGGTTTGCCTATATGGTGCATAACCGCATGATTTCCATTGTGGCCGCCATGTTTTTGTGTATTGCACTGCTCCTCCTTTTTCGCCGTCTGAACTGGAGGACGGCTGTTTTGTGTCTGGCGGCATTTGCGGGTATGTTTGTCCTGAACAGCCTGATCAGAACATTTTTGACCGGGATGGTGGAAAACAATCCTGTGCTTGGCGGGTTAGGCTTTGGCGCAGAAATGGGAAAGGCCAACTCAGGAGGTACACAGATGCAGAAGCTGTTACACCTGCTTACGCCAAATGGTCTTTTACAGTTTTTCCTGAATGTGATTGGACAGATATGGGAGTGCCTTTCCGCCACATATCTGGTGTTCGGTCTGGGGACGGTGTATGCCGCGGCCCGGATATACCGAAGCTGTAAGGAGCGGGAGAATGTATGCCGCTATCTGTTCCCAACAGCCTCCGTTTTTCTCTCTATCGCCGTGACAGCGGTTTTCTTCTATGCGTCGCCTTTATCTGAGGCGGCGGGAAAAACGCGGATAGATACGTTGTTTTATGCAAGATATAACGAGTGTTTTCTGGGAATCTTTCTGCTCTTTGGGATTGGTATGCTTTTTGAGGAGGAGAAGAGCCGCTGGAAAATAGTTTCTGCCATGATCATGGTTTATCTGATTTTTGCGGCAGTGATGGCAGGCAGGATCGGAAATCCTGACGACAAGTATCTGAATGTGGTTTCTGCCACCGGGATTCATATTTTCCACTGGCTCGGAGAGTTTAGCGTGGGGAAATGCGCTGTGATGTCGTTGGCCGGAGCCCTGCTGTTTATCGGACTTTTCCGCGTCAGGCTGCCCTATGGAATGCAGCGTTGTCTGGCGTGTCTGGCTTTGGTGTTCCTGTTTGCGACGACTGCGTTACACTGTATGAGAACCTGTATACGGGGAGAGAATGATTACACTGCCCGCTACAACGATATGTTTGATTATCTGAATGAAAATACACAGTCCGGGGACGTAGTTTATGTCTGCGAGAGGGACAAGATGGCGTATGACGTGCAGACCCGGCTGATGGACAAGACGGTGATCAGCGTGGAACCGGAACAGTTGGTGGATGCGGCTCCGGGCACATATGCGGTTATCCGGTCAGAGAAGGCCTCGGAAATTTCCGGGATGCAGTACGAATCCTGTCTGGAGGATGAGGAATATCTGGTGATTCTATGTCGATAACAAAGTGGGTGGAAGTATTTTTTAGAGGAAAGGCACCGGTGAGATGAAACTAATCATACAAATACCATGTTACAATGAGGAGGAAACCTTAGAGGTTGCTCTGAATGCGCTGCCGGAACAGATCGATGGCATTGATGAGATCGAGTATTTGATTATCAATGACGGCAGTAAGGATAAGACGGTGGAGGTGGCCCGGGCATGGGGCGTCCATCATGTTGTCAGCTTCAGAAGGAACAAGGGGCTTGCCTGCGGTTTTATGGCGGGCATAGATGAGGCGCTGAAGCAGGGCGCGGATATTATCGTCAATACGGATGCGGATAACCAATACTGTGGCGATGATATCGAGAAGCTGGTTATGCCTATACTGGAGGAGCGTGCGGATATCGTGATTGGGGCACGGCCGATCGACTCGATTTCCCATTTCTCATTTTTAAAAAAGAAACTGCAGCACCTGGGCTCCTGGTTTGTCAGGGTGGCATCCAATACGGATATTCCTGACGCGCCCAGCGGATTTCGCGCGATGTCCAGAGACGCGGCCATGCGGCTGCATGTGATCAATGAATATACCTATACGCTGGAGACAATCATACAGGCGGGGCGGGAGAAAATGGCAATCATTTCCGTTCCCATACGGACGAATGCGGAACTGAGACCGTCCAGATTATTTCACAGCATGGGCTCCTATATCAAAAAATCAGCACTGACGATCATTCGGGCGTTTATGATGTACATGCCGCTGAAATTTTTCGGGATTGTCGGAACCATTCCCTTCACATTGGGCTTTTTGCTGGGCGTCCGCTATTTGATCCTTCTGGCGGCAGATCCTCATGCGGGACATGTGCAGTCGTTGATTCTGGCGGCGATTTTGCTGCTGATTGGTGTGCAGACATTTATTATCGGACTTCATGCGGATATTATGGCGGCGAACAGAAAGATGATTGAAGAAATCAAATATCATGTGAAGAAAATGGAGTACGATGGGCAGGGGAAAGAACATTGAAGTATAAAATATTTGAGACAAGAGAAGCCTTTCGATTTGGTTTCTGGGGTGTTGTCACGACGCTGTACAATTATTTCAGTTTTTTCTTTTTGAAGCAGATCATGGCATACCAGATTGCGAATCTGATCAGCATTATTTCTACAAAGATACTGGTTTATTATACAAACAAAAAATTTGTGTTCCAGACAAAAACGAGTTGGAAGGGACAGGTGCTGGAGGTCTTTCGCTATGTGCTGGGAAGGGGACTGACTGGCGTGGTCGATTTTGTCGGTCTGATTGTCCTGGTGGATGTGTTTGGCGTGGACGACAGGATTGGCAAAATGCTTATGATAGTGATTATTATGCCATTAAATTACATTCTGGGCAGGGTGTTTGTATTTCAGAAAAAGGATGGAATATCAGAAAATGAAGAATCAGTATAGCAGGACAATCACCGCCTGTTTCACGGGATATATCGTGCAGGCGGTAGTCAATAATTTTGTTCCCTTATTGTTTTTGACATTTCAGAAAAGCTACGGGATTCCCCTCTCGCAGATCACCCTGCTTGTGACTTTTAATTTCGGCATACAGCTTTTGGTGGATCTTTTGTCGGTGGGCTTTGTGGACAGGATCGGTTACCGGGCTTCCATGATCATCGCCCACGTGCTGTCGGCGGCGGGGCTGATCCTTCTGACAATCCTGCCGGAGGCGCTGCCGTCTCCCTTTGCGGGTATTCTGACTGCGGTGATGATATATGCTGTCGGGGGCGGCCTGCTGGAGGTGCTGGTGAGTCCGGTGGTGGAGGCCTGTCCCTCTGACAATAAGGAAAAGGCCATGAGTATGCTTCACTCTTTTTACTGCTGGGGACATGTGGGGGTCGTTCTTTTGTCCACCCTGTTCTTTCGGATTTTCGGTATTGGGAACTGGAAGATTCTGGCGGCAGTATGGGCGCTTATTCCGATTGTCAACGCCTTTGCTTTTGCGAAAGTGCCGATGGCGTCCCTGATGGAGGAGGGCGAGCAGGGGCTTAAGCTGGGAGAGCTGTTTCGTATCCGCATCTTCTGGGTGCTTCTTATTATGATGGTCTGCGCGGGGGCAAGTGAACAGGCGGTGAGCCAGTGGGCATCCACCTTTGCGGAACAGGGCCTTGGGATTTCAAAGACCATGGGGGATCTGGCAGGGCCTATGGCTTTTGCGGTCCTGATGGGTGCATCCAGAGCGTTTTACGGAAAATACGGCGACCGGATCAACCTTGACCGGTTTATGATATACAGCAGCTGCCTGTGTATGTTATCCTATCTGGGAATATCCCTCCTGCCGGTCCCGCAGCTTTCCCTGGCGGCCTGTGCGGTCTGCGGCCTCTCAGTCGGCATCATGTGGCCGGGGACGTTCAGCAAGGCGTCAGCGGCGCTGCCGAAGGGCGGTACGGCCATGTTTGCCCTGCTTGCGCTGGGTGGTGATGTGGGCTGTTCCGGAGGGCCGACTTTGGTTGGGATGGTGTCCAGCGCGCTGGGCGATAATCTGCAAAGAGGGATTCTGGCAGGAGTGGTGTTTCCCGCATTGCTGCTGGCGGGGATTGTCGGAATCACAAAGGCGAAGGCGTGAGAAAAAATTTTTGTAAAGTTACTTGACAGCAGGGTTAGTTAATGCTAATCTATAGGAAAAGGTTAGAATACACTAACTAAAAACGGAATTTTACAGGAAGGATATGAAGGAGGAAACGTGATGCCTTTGATATTTGCCAAAGAGGGAGAAGCAAATTCCATCAAAAAAGTAGGCGGCAGAGAAGATACCAGAAAGTTTCTGGAAAATCTCGGATTTGTTGTTGGAGCGGCAGTGACGGTGGTTTCTTCGGCCGGTGGAAATATGATTGTTAATATCAAGGATTCCAGAGTTGCGATTGGAAAAGATATGGCAAGCCGGATTATGATTTGAGCTGGCTGTAATGGCTTTGTAAAAGCCAACAGGTCAGTTTTTTATTGGATGGCAGTAAGTTTTAACTAACACCTGATGCTGCCTGACGAAAAGACAGAAATAAGAGGAGGAGAATGAAAATGAGAACACTGAGGGAAATATCCTGCGGCGATACCGTGACGGTGAAGAAGCTGTCCGGCGAAGGGCCGGTCAGGAGACGCATTATGGATATGGGCATCACCAAGGGCGTCCAGGTGTATGTGCGCAAGGTGGCGCCGCTGGGGGACCCGGTGGAGGTGACCGTGCGGGGATATGAACTGTCCCTGCGGAAAGCGGACGCGGAGATGATAGAAGTTGAGTAAAGAAATTGTGAGGAGGAAGAAAAAATGGCAGTTAAAATAGCACTCGCAGGAAATCCGAACTGCGGCAAGACGACGCTGTTTAACGCGCTGACAGGTTCCAATCAGTTTGTGGGGAACTGGCCGGGCGTTACGGTGGAGAAAAAGGAAGGAAAACTGAAAGGGAACAAAGAGGTCATTATCATGGATCTGCCGGGAATTTATTCCCTGTCTCCTTACACGCTGGAGGAAGTGGTGGCCAGAAATTATCTGATCAATGACCGCCCCGACGTGATACTTAACATCGTGGACGGCACGAATATCGAGAGGAATCTCTATCTGTCCACACAGCTCATTGAGCTGGGCATTCCTGTGGTAGTGGCAGTTAACATGATTGATCTGGTGGAGAAGAGCGGCGAGAAGATTTCATTGCAAAAGCTGGGTGAAAGCCTCGGCTGTGAAGTGGTCGGGATTTCCGCATTGAAGGGAACCGGCGTTACGGAGGCGGCGAACCGTGCGGTGGCGGCTGTAGGAAAGAGAGAGCAGCCTGTTGTACATCGGTTTGACGAGAGAGTGGAGAACGCGATTGACGCCATATCCGCTTCTTTAAGAGGTGTGGCAGAAGGACAAAAGAGGTTCTTTGCCATCAAGTTGCTGGAGAGGGATTCCAAAATCGCAGAGCAGATGTCGAGCGTTCCCAATGTGGAAAACGAGATCAGGGAATTGGAATCTGCTTTTGACGATGATACGGAGAGTATCATCACAAACGAAAGATATATGTATATCTCTTCTATAATGGGAGAGTTTATGCAAAAAAGTAAACATAGAGCGATGACATTATCCGATAAAATTGATAGAATTGTGACTAACAGATGGCTGGCGCTCCCGATTTTCGCGCTGGTTATGTTTGTGGTCTACTATGTGTCCGTGAGCACGGTAGGGGCATTCGTGACAGACTGGACAAACGATGTGCTCTTTGGGGAAATCATTCCCCCGGCGGTGGAGAATGTACTCGCGGCGGTTGGATGTGCCGACTGGCTGCAGGGGCTGATCCTTGACGGTATTGTTGCAGGCGTAGGCGCAGTGCTTGGCTTCGTGCCGCAGATATTGGTGCTGTTTATTTTTCTTGCCTTTTTGGAATCCTGCGGTTACATGGCGCGTGTGGCATTTATCATGGACAGGATTTTCCGCAAGTTCGGTCTTTCCGGCAAGTCCTTTATTCCCATGCTGATCGCTTCCGGATGCGGTGTGCCCGGTGTTATGGCCTCCCGTACCATCGAGAATGACAGGGACAGAAAGATGACCATCATGACGACGACATTCGTTCCCTGTGGAGCGAAGCTGCCGATCATCGCCCTGATTGCAGGTGCCTTTTTCGATAATTCGGGACTGGTGTCCTGGGGTGCATGGCTGGTGGGTATTGCGGCAATTATCTGTTCCGGCGTCATTCTGAAAAAGACCAGAATGTTTGCGGGCGATCCGGCGCCTTTCGTCATGGAGCTTCCCGCTTATCATATGCCAACAGTGGGCACGGTTCTCAGAAGTATGTGGGAGCGCGGCTGGTCCTTCATCAAGAAGGCGGGTACCATCATTCTTTTATCCACGATTGTGTTGTGGTTCTTTATGAGCTATGGCTGGGTGGACGGCAGCTTTGGCATGCTGGAAGCGGAGCAGCTTGATTCCAGTATTCTTGCGGCAATCGGTAGTGCGATTGGCTGGATTTTTACCCCTCTTGGCTGGACACAGGCAGGCGAGGGATGGAAGATGGCAGTGGCGGCAGTCACCGGCCTGATTGCGAAAGAGAACGTGGTGGCAACCTTCGGCATGCTGTTCGGTTTTGCGGAAGTGGCCGAGGACGGCGCGGAAGTGTGGGGCAGCCTTGCGGCAGTTATGACGCCTGTGGCGGCTTTCGGGTTCCTGGCATTCAATCTTCTGTGTGCGCCCTGCTTTGCGGCGATGGGAGCCATCAAGAGAGAGATGAACAACATCAGGTGGTTCTGGTTTGCCATCGGTTATCAGTGCGGTCTGGCCTATATCGTGGCAATGTGTATTTATCAGCTTGGCAGTTTCTTCGCGGGCGGCGGTTTCGGGTTTGGTACGATTGTGGCGCTTGTGTGTGTGATCGGCTTTTTGTATCTGTTGTTCAGGCCTTATAAGGAATCAAATGAGCTGAAGGTGAATTTAAAATCAACCAGATCCGCATAAAATCAGTTTTCGGAAGGAGGCATCGCAGATGGGAACGGCTATTGTGTTGGCGATTGTGGCGGGTGCGGTGGCGCTTGCCATCAGAAGTATGGTGAAAGATAAAAAGGCAGGCAAGTCACTCCAGTGCGGAGGGGACTGCAGCCGCTGCGGCGGATGCCACTAGAAACAAGCGTGTAAAAGAGTAGTGTGTGCCGCACGCATACAGGCATGCAATACTGACATACAAATAAAGAGACACGGTACTGTCTGGACGGTACCGTGTCCCTTTTTCACTGTGTCCCCGAAAGAGCACACTATTTTACACGATTGACAGAGTTGCGCAGTGTCAGCAGTTCATAATAATCCAATAACGACTGGGTGTTGTGGCGATCCAGTTCCAGCGTAGTGTTCATGAGATCGCTGACGGTGTAGTCTGCGGACAGCGGCCTGTTGAGCGAGTCAATGCTGGCTTTATATTTGGTTCTCTGTAAGAGATAGTCCGTAGATACATCGTAAAAGTCGGCCAGCTTGCTTAGGGTATTCAGATCGGGCGTGTGTACGCCTTTTTCGTAGTTGGAAATGGTTGCCACGGTCACATTCAGATAGGCGGCCACTTCCTTTTGTAAATATCCTTTCTCCTTGCGCAGTTCAGCCAGAAATTCACCAAATTCCATAGTTTTCTCCGAAAGTAAATACAGATCGTATATATTTCGCCTGTATGCAGTATATCAGCAGTTCCCGTGTTTTACTGTACAACATTTAACGGTGAAAAAAGCGAAAATAAACGTTTCGTATAAAATTGGAAAATTATGGAAATAAATTTCACTTACTGTTTAAAGCGGAAAACATATTGTTTATCGCTGCATTTTAAATACAGGCATGTAGTCAATGGGTGCATCCACGCTGACGGTGCAGCCGCCCTCAAAAATTTCGCCTGTGGAGGTCAGTTTCCAATTTCCGGCGGGGAGGTAGACGTCGCGTTTCCACTCGTTCAAATGCAGGATGGGAGCGACCAGGTACTCGCCGCCGAACATATACTGATCCTGCAATTCCCAGCACTTCTCATCCTCCGGAAATTCATAGAACATGGTCCGCAGAAGCGGGGAGCCGTTCTCGTGGGCTTCCTCATACAGCTTCTTGATATAATCGTGCATGTCTATACGGATCCCGTAATACTTTTTCATGATGGCATAGTTTTCTTCTCCGTAGCTCCACAGTTCGTTGGGCTGGCCGGTGTGGAGATAGCCGCCGCCCCAGTCCCTGTCGTCAAGCGGCGGGATATTGTAGGGGCCTCTGTCGCCGTGCATGCGGAGCACGGGGGAGTAAACGGCGAACTGATACCAGCGGATCAGAAGCTGTCTGAAATCCGGATCGTTTACGTCGTCGGTCATGAAGCCGCCGATGTCTGTGGTCCACCAGGGAATGCCTGCAAGCCCCATATTCAGGCCGCACTGCAGCTGGTCGGCAAAGGCTTCGAAGGTACTTGGCACATCGCCGGACCAGACCACATTGCCGTATTTCTGGGAACCCGCCCAGGCACAGCGGAGCAGATTGACCACGGTGCCGCGGTTCTGTTTTTTCATCTCATCATAAAAGATGCGGCTGTACATCTGCGGATAAAGGTTGCTCAGGGCGAGGGCCGGGCCGTCGCAGTAGCGGTAATTTTCGAAGTCATACACGCCGTAGTCCGGCTCGGAATTATCCAGCCAGAAGGCGTCGATGCCATAGTCGTAATAGTTTTTCCGGCACACATCCCACACATATTTTCTGGTCTCAGGATTGAAGGGATCGATTTCCACACAGTCGCCCTGATAGTCGTAGGTCTGAGCTGCGCCCCGCTCCGTCCTGATGAGCAGGCCCCGCTCCGTCATGGGGCCGAAGTTTTCGCTTTTGCGGTCAACGGAGGGCCATACGGACACGATCACTTTGATGCCCATGGCGTGAAGCTCATCCACCATGGCCTTCGGGTCAGGCCAGTATTTTTTGTCAAATTTCCAGTCGCCCTGCACGGTCCAGTGGAAGAAGTCAATGACGATCTGGTCGATTTTGACGCCCTCCTTCTGATACTGTCTGGCAACGCTTAAAACTTCGTCCTGGGTGCGGTAGCGCAGCTTGCACTGCCATAATCCCATCAGATCTTCGGGGAACATTTCAGCCCTTCCGGTGACGGCAGTATAATTTTCCAGAATTTGTTTGGGCGCATCCGCAACGGTGATCCAGTAATCCATCTCCTTTGTGGCCCGGGCAACCCATTCGGTATAGTTTTTGCCGAAGGCTGCCTGTCCCACGGCGGGATTGTTCCATAAAAAGCCGTAGCCCAGGGAAGAGACGGCGAAGGGAACGGAGATCTGGGAATTGCGCTGGGCAAGCTCAAGCACACAGCCTTTCAGATCCATGCAGTCCTGCTGGTACTGTCCCATGCCGAAGATTTTTTCGCCCTTATTGCTCTCAAATTTTAGGCGCAGGGCATACTCGCTTCCGCCGATGACGCCTTTCCATTCCCGGCCCACCAGTTTCAGGCAGCGGCTTTCTCTGGAGAGCGTGCCGTCGTAATTTCTGAAATACTCCCGGAGAATCAGCTTGTGATCGCGGTAGAAGGAGATAACGCCCGCAAAGTTGACGACAGCTTTCAGCCGCCCGTTTACGATGGTGGCAATTTCTTTTTTGTCGATGGTGCCGTCGCCTGTCCAGTGATCTTCCTCCCCGATGGTGATTTGTACATCACATTTCTCTGTTGTCTCGGTCAGTGCCCATACATTTTCAGTAAATGTGGACAACATGGTTGCGCGCACGCGGAAAGAATCCTTTCCCCAGGCCTCTATTTTTAATGTTTCGCCCAGATGGCGGCACACCAGCGCGTCTTTTTGGTTTTCAAATATCATGTTCTGCCTCCTGTTTTTCTTTTTTGTAGTAGTTTGTGTTGTTTGAAACAAAAGATTACCGTTTTGTTTCCTATCTCTCATTTCTATCGTTGTGAGGTATGGGCTGTAATAGTATAATACTATTACAGGACGGACAATACTATTAAGATACTACTGAAAAATGATACTATTATATGAAACGCACGCGTTAACGGAGGAGATATGTAAACACAAAAAGCAATGCAGTATGCAGCCGCAGGCGCGGCAAAGGAGGGAAAAGATGCCCGATCGGGAAACGCAGGAGAAAAGACAGCACAGCACCACATTGGTTCCCTACAGCCAGTATGAGTGCCGACTTCCGGAATGGTTTGCAAATGTGCCCATGCACTGGCACGGAGAATTTGAACTGATACATATTCTGCAGGGAAGGGGAGAATTTATATGCGGCAGTCAGAAACAGGAGGCGGGGGAGGGAGAATTTCTGCTTACGCCACCCAATGTACTGCATGCGGCCTATCCCTGCAAGGGGCAGGATCTGATTTATAACGCCCTTGTTTTCAGTCCGGCAATGCTGGGAGCGGGAAGCGGCGACCGCTGTACGAATGAATGTATCCGGCCGATCTTAAACGGCAGGATGGGAAGCCATGTCTATATCCGCAGGCAGGCGGCGGATTACGAAAAGATCAGGGCGCTGGTGGAACGGATTTTTTTATGTGTGCAAAGAAATTGCGCCAGAGAGGATCTGCTGATGAAAAGCGAGCTGATGCGCCTGATCTGGATGCTGGAGGAGAGCGGCGGTATTGTTTTCGAGAGGAAACGGGAGGGCAAGGAAGAGGAGATCATCCGGCCCGCCATCGAGTATATGGCGCAGAGATTTAAAGAGGATATCACGGTGGAGCAGCTTGCAGAGTTGGCGCATCTGAGTAAGAGCCACTTCATGAGGTGTTTCAGACAGGCGGTGGGGATCGGAGCCATCGAGCATCTGTCCCAGCTTCGGATTCATGCGGCCTGCGAGGCGTTGAGTGACAGCGCGGACCAGATCTCGGATATCGCCTTTGCCTGCGGGTACAGCAACCTTTCCAATTTCAACAGGCAGTTTCTGAAAAAGGTGGGATGTTCGCCCAGAGAGTATCGGAAAAGAAATGGCGGCGGAAACGCCTGACAGAAAATGTCAGAAAAAAGTGGGAACGGCCTGTCACATTTGTGGCCGGCCGTGTGTATTACTATCAGACAGATACAGGAACGGATAACGGTGACAGTCTGTATCAGGAGTGTTTCGCAGGCAGGGAGCTCCTGAGAAAAGGCGGTGATAGATTGGATAAGAGGACGGACGACCCGGACTGGAGTGTGGAGCGGGTTTTTCAGGAATATGGCAACATGCTTTACAGGATTGCTTTTGTGATGATGAAAAACGCTTTCGACGCCGAGGATGTGGTGCAGGATACGCTGATCAAATACATGGAGTGTGCCAAGCACTTTGAGACAGAAGAATACAGGAAGGCGTGGCTGATCCGGGTGGCGATCAACCTCTGTAAAAACAGACTGCGTTTTTATAAAAACCACCCGAAGATTTCCATGGAGCAGCTCTCCCGGTATTATGAGTCGCAGGAAGATACACGGCTGATGGACAGCCTTCTGCTCCTGCCGGAAAAATACAGGGAAATCCTGATGCTTCACTATGTGGAGGGGTATCAGGGAAAGGAGATCGCCCGTATGCTGAAGCTGTCAGAGGCTTCTGTCAGAAAGCGGCTGGAGAGAGGGCGTAAAAAACTTCGGGAGATTCTGGGGGAGGTATGAGCAGATGACGGGAGCGGAGAGACATTTGGGAAAAGGGAACGAGCTTTCGGGAAAGGAGGAAGGCGCTGTGGATCAGAGAGAACAACAGAGATTATCGGAAGTGACGGGACGTATCGTTATGGATGAGGAGGCAGGGCGCCGCGTCCTGGAAGGGATAAAAGCGCGTAAATACAGGAGAAAGCGGTTGGCTGTGAGGGTGCCCGCGGCGGCGGCTGCCGTCTGCCTGGTTCTTTTTGTTCTGTGGCTTGGAACGCCGGCGCTTACCGGGGATGAACTTGTGGTCTATGCGGCCACAGAGGAATACGGCTGGCAGCGGCTTGAGGAGGGAGAGCGGATTCTGCTTAAGATGGAGCCTTTTCAAACCGTCGGGGAAGGCGAGGATATCGAAGCTTTTGATGCGTATGGGCATCCGTATTACTATCCTTATATCTGCACCTTTCGGGTGGAGGTGCCCGAAGACTACCTCTATGACAGACAAATGGTTATGATCCGGGACGATCATATCATGTGGGAAGGAGATAAACTTGTGTGGTGGGTGGCGCCGGAGCGGCCGGAAGATGAGGATAAAGTCAGGCAGGGTGCATTCCGGCTCTGGATTGTGAGCGACAAAATGGTGAAGAGCATGAGAGAGCGGGTCGGGGCTTATGAGGTGGAGCTGACCAAAGAGGACGGGAAATGTTACGCGGAGCTGAAACGTGTGTGGAAAAAATGGGAGGAGTGAGATGACTGCCATAAGACTGATCGGAAGAAACGTATCGCGGCATAAATATAAAAGTATTCTGCATATTCTGATCGGCGTGCTCATCGTTCTGATTCTGGATATCTACGCGGGAAATATGGACAGAACGGGAAAGGAGCTTGCAAGACTCCCGGAGAGGATTCCGGTTTTTGCCAGAATCAGCAGTTTAAACGGTTCCATGAGGGAGTGTCTGACCATCAGAGAGGATCGGGTGATGGGAGTGCGGGAGTCAGAGTATGTGAAAGATCCGGTTTTTACCGTCCGCCTTAAATTCGGATTCGGCTCGTTTACGCCGGAGGAATACAGGGAAAATCTGGTCCATTACGGCAGAGGGATGAATGGGGTGGCGGAAATTCTGGGTCTGGAAAGAGAAAAGATCACTTTTCTGGAGGGAGTGGACGAGAGCGTTTTGGAGACAGCGCAGAAGGTGTGCCTGATGGAGGAATCGCTCCTGGAAGAGCGGGGACTACAGCTAGGAGATAAAGTTATGTTAACTACATATTACTATCGCTGCGCACTGGAGGGGAGCGAGGTTTTTATCGAGCCGTTGGTGACAGATACTTATAAAATTGTGGGAAGTATAAAGACCGGGGACTATCAGGGAGAATGGATGCCGCCGGAGGTGGTTTTGCCCCTTGACTGTGTGCGGGAGGCGTATCACAGTCAGGGGATCGAATTTTTTGCGGACTCCGGTTCCTTTGTGGTGGAAGATCCCTTTCAGTTGAATGCACTGAAAGCGCAGATGTACGACGAGGTGAAATTTCTGCCGGTGTTTACAAGGGCTCAGTATCGCTACGATGGTAATGCGCTGACCATTATGGACGAAGCTTTTATTCGCGCGGCCGAAACGCTCATGAGGAATCTGGCCATTCTTAAGGGGATGCTGCCCTTTGTGGTGGCGATCATCGTTTTCATTGGTTATCTTTGCAGTTATCTCTCTTTGCAGGGCAGACAGGAGGAGTACGCCCTGATGCGTTCCATCGGAACGGGGCGGGGCAGGAGCTTCCTTTTGCTATTAGGGGAGACGGTGGTTTTGGCGGCGTTCGCCTGTGTGATCGGGAGTATTGGCGCGGCTGCTTTTTTTGGCACGGAGGCGGGAGTGCTTGTCTTATCGGGCGCATTGTTTTTTCTGACATTTCTTTCCGGGACAGCGGCGGCGCTTTTTTCCCTCCACAGGCTCAGCGTGATGCAGGTGCTCACAAAGAGCGTGTGAGAAGCGCCGTGTATTACATCGGAGAATGTTCGGAATACAGGTACTTTTCGCAGGACTTTAGATTGGGGGAGATTAGGGTATGACGACAATCAGGAGCAGTTTACGCAGACTTTTGCGGACGCCGGTGAAGACGGCTTTCTTTTTCCTGTTACTTGCATTCACGGCGGCGCTTGTCTGTGCGGGCGGTAACTTGTGGAAGTTGTGCGGGGACAATCTGGAACGGTTCGAGACGATCTTTACCACCATCGGCACCGTGGAGCAGACGCCGGAGAGAATGGTACAGGAAGGCGTATGGTCGGCGGATCAGAAAGACTACCGCTATTATAACAGGTCGGTTTACGGGGAGCCGGTCTCAAAAGAGGTACTGGATTTCGAAGGAGCCGGCTACCTGAGCGGGCCGGAGCAGCGGGCTTACTATGAGGCGCTTCCCCAGGACTACGAACTGAAAGAGGATTATGAAGGCATGACGCAGTGCATGATCATAGAGGCCTCTCCGTTGGAGGACTGTATTCCCGCGGGTCCGGTAAAGATAGAGGTAAAGCGGGTATTGTACAGCACTTATCCGGTTAATACATCTCCCATTTATCTGTGCGACCATAACACGGAACATCCGCCGACGCTGTATGCGGATCAGACCTATCTGATGGCATTGCAGGACGGATGGACGCATGAGTGGGAAGAGAAGGGAGCCGCCGCCATCTTTGAATACGCGCCCATGGAAGGGCCTTGTTCCACGCAGACAGACGGGCAGGGAAATCCGCTGCCCACGGAACTGACGGGAAACTGGATGGAGGAGCTGACGCCCGGATTTTATGGGACGGAGACGGGGAAAGCGTGGCTGACGCTCTGCCGTGACTTTGAGCTTCGGAAGCTGTATCAGAGCTTTCCCGTGACAGCTACGCAGGATCTGAATCTGATCATGGCCTTTTATACGAAGCAGGCTTATCTTGCGGAAGGCGCGCTTTTTTCAGAGGAGGATTATAAACAGGGAAACCGGGTGTGTCTGGTGCCTGCGCGTTTTGCCAAAAGAAACAGGCTTACGGTGGGAGACTCCCTGCACCTGTCGCTCCGCTATGCCAACTATGCGGCCTCTGCGAACGGAGGCGGCGGGGAGAGCCGTCTGAATGCAGAGGGGGAGGTTTATGAGGTTTTTGAGGAGAGCGATTACATAATCAAGGGTATTTACGATGTGGGCGTTGCCGGCAGTGAGGGGGACTGGAGATATCTGCTTGAAAGAAACGAGGTGATCATTCCCGCCGCTTCCATCAAAAACAGCGATGAAAACAATATAGCCGCCTACGGCCCCATGAAGGGATACACAACCGCATTCCGGATCCCCAACGGCAGCGAGAGCATAGAAAATTACAAGGCACTCTGGGAGGCGCAGGGCGTGGACAACGTGGAGATCACCTTCTATGACGGCGGCTACACCAGACTGGAAGGCGGCCTGAAAAGTATGCGGAATATGTCGCTTCTGCTGCTCGCAACGGGGATTGTCAGCGCGGTCTGTATTGTGATTTTCTTCTGCCATCTCTTTATCACAAAGCAGAAGAAACGCACCGCCATCGAGCGGGGACTTGGCATGACGAAGGGACAGTGCGTCCATTCCCTGCTCACCGGCATTCTGGTGATCGCCCTGGCGGGCAGTATGGCGGGCGCCTTTGGCGGCCAGATCTTTGCGGGCAGGGCGGCGGCCAGAATGGAGGAGACAACGCTTTTCGATACCCGTTTCAGCAACGGGGCGGTACAGTTTGAGCGGGAGCGGGAAGAGAGTGACAGGGCAGGTGCAGATGCGGGGAAAGAGAACGGCAGTGCAGGTGCGGATGGGACAGGAGAGGCGGCTGCGTCGGAGCGTGTTTATCTGACGGAGACAGACTGGCGGATGTCGGCAGTCTGCGGGGGCGGTGTTTTTCTGTTTACAATCGCGGCGGCCATGGCGGGCGTCTGCGGAAATCTGAAACGGGAGCCGTTAGCGCTGCTCTCGGAGGCGGGGAAGTAAAACGGGAACAGAGGCTATATCGCGCTGGCAGCAGGGAAACAAGGCATTCTTTGGAGAACTTGATATTTTCGACACGTGTCATCGCAAAGTGCGGTTTGGCAGAAAGGAATACTATGTATCACTATATCGTTACAAGCATCAGGCGGCAGAAAAACAGGAGCATACTGGTGGTTCTTGTCAACTGTGTGCTGAGAAAATCAGACATGGAGAAGCAGGGATATATCTGTGGCGGAAAGAAAGATACCGCGCAGGCGGTGGAATGAGAAGAGTGAAAAACAAGTCTGGAATGGAGGACAATATGGAAAAAATGATCGAGGCAGTCAATGTGAGTTATATCTATCAGACGAAGTATCAGAAGACAAAGGCGCTCTCGGAGGTGAGCTGTTCCTTCGAGCGGGGGAAGGTGTACGCCATCACCGGCAAGTCAGGCAGTGGAAAGAGCACCTTTTTGTCTCTCCTTGCAGGGCTTGATGTGCCTACGGAGGGGACGCTCTCTATCGAGGGGCAGGACATACGGAAGATGGACCGGGACGCTTACCGGTTGAACCGGGCTTCCGTGATTTATCAGGCTTTTCATCTGTTCCCGCTTCTGACGGTGATGGAAAACGTGATGTTCCCCATGGAGCTGCAGCATGTGGCCAGAAAAGAGGCAAAGGTAAGGGCACAGGAGTATCTGAGACAGGTGGATCTGCCGGAGACGCTTTACAAAAAGATGCCGGGGATGATCAGCGGTGGGGAGCAGCAGAGAGTTGCCATCGCCAGAGCCATGGCTGCCGGCGGGGAGATCCTTCTGGCCGACGAGCCAACGGGAAATCTGGACAGCCAGAATGAGCAGGTGATTGTGGATCTGCTCTGTAAACTTGCTCATGAGAAAAACTACGCCGTGATTGTGGTCACCCACAACGAGGCGGTGGCCGCGGCGGCGGATGTGGTTTACGGCATGAAGGACGGGGAACTCTCGGTGGTGCGGGAGTAGGGTGTGGGCAGCGCAGAAATGGAGAGAAAATGATATTTACCGTGAGGCAGATCGGGCGCGGGATTGTGCGCCACAGGTACAGGAGTATTCTCGTCGGGCTGATTGGAGCGCTGACGGTGCTTCTCCTTGCCGTTTATGCGGGCAACATGGACAGTACGGACAGGCAGCTGAAGAGGCTGCCCGAGGTCATGAAGGTACAGGCGAAAGTGAGTAACTTAAACGGATCTCTGGAGGAGGGTATGACCATCAGGGAAGACAGGGTGCAGGCCATCCGCGCTTCCGAACACGCAAAGGACGTGGTCTTTACCGTTCGGCTTCGGTTGGGGCTGGGTTCATTTACGCCACAGGAGTACGAAGGGAATCTCATCTATTATGGAGCGGGGATGAATGCCATCGGCGGTGTCCCGGGACTCAGGACGGAGGAAATCACCTTTCTGGACGGTGTGGATGAGGGTGTGCTGGAGACGGCGGAAAAAGTATGCATCATGGATGCTTCCCTGATGGAACGGGAGGGTCTGCATTTGGGAGATGAAGTTATGTTAACCTCCTTCTGTTACCGGTATGAAGGACGGACTTATGAAATTTTTCTGGATCTTCTGGGCACGGATACATACAGAATTATCGGGGCCATGCGGATCGGGGAGTATGAGGGGAACTGGGTGCCTGCGGATGTGATCTTTCCGCTGGACTGCGTGCGTGAGGCTTATCACAGGCAGGGCGTTGAGTTTATGGCAGATTCCGGCTCCTTTGTGGTAAAGGATCCCTTCCGCCTGAACGAGTGCAAGGAGGAGATGAACGCGATCGGGATGTTGCCGGTGATCTCAAGGGCAGACTTTTCTTATGACGGAAATGCCCTGACGATCATGGACGAGACTTTTATCCGCTCCGCAGAGGCGCTTGAGGAGAATCTGGCGCTTCTTAAGGGAATGCTGCCCTTCGTGGCGGCGATCATCGTTTTTATCGGTTACCTGTGTAGTTATCTTTCCGTTCAGGGAAGGCGGGAGGAGTATGCGCTGTTACGGTCTCTTGGAACGGGGCGGGGACAGAGCTTCTGCCTGTTTTTCGGGGAGATGATGTTTGTGGCAGCGGCGGCCTGTCTTGTGGGAAGTCTTGCGGCCGGATGGCTTTTCCACACGGGAGCGGGAGTGCTTTGCCGGTCAGGCGCAGCATTTTTTGCAGCGTTTCTGGCTGGGACGGCGGCAGCGCTTTTCTCGCTTCACAGGCTTAGTGTGATGGAGATGCTTACCAGAAAAGATTAGGAGAAACAGAAAGCGGGCAACGGAAAATAAGTGAAAGAGAGGAATATGATATGGCGGCAGTGAAAAACGGTTTCCTGAGACTCTTCCGCACGCCGGTGAAGACGGCGCTCTTTTTTCTGCTTCTGGCCTTTACGGTAGCGCTGGTCTGTGCGGGAGGGAATCTCTGGAAGCTGTGTGCGGACAATATGGCGCATTTTGAAGAGATTTTCACAACCATCGGAACGGTGGAGCAGAAGCCGGAAAAGACCGTGCAGAGGGCGGTCTGGAGAGCTGACCGGAAGACTTACCGGTATGTCAATGATCCGGTATACGGAGAGACGGTTTCGCCCGATGTGCTGGACTTCGAGGGAGCCGGATATCTGAGCGGACCAGACCAGCGCGCCTGCTATATGGCGCAGGCGCCGGAATGCAGACTGCGGGATGATGACAGCGGGATGTGGCACTTTATGATCGTGGAGGCTTCTCCGGTGGAGGACTGTATACCTTCGGACCCGGTGAAGATGGAATTAAAGAGGGTGGTGTTCAGTTACTATCCGATCACCTTTCCTGATTTTTATTACTGTGCCCATTTTGAGGAACAGCCGGAGCCGATGTATGCGGATCAGACCTATATCATGGAGCTGGTGCTGGGACTTCCACATGACTGGGAGGTGGCCGAAAATGTGTCGGTGGGCCGCTGGGAGTATCAGCCTGTGGACGGGCCCTGCTCTACGCAGGCGGACGCGCAGGGTCATCTGCTGCCCAATCACCTGTCGGAGAATCCGGTACAGAAGCTTGAGCCCGGTTTTTATGAGACGGATGAGGGAAAGGCGTGGCTTGCGCTCTGTAGAGAGTATGAGCTCAGCTATTATTCTCTCCCGGTGACGGTCACCAATGATCTGAATCTGATTATGGCATTCTACGCCGGGGAGGCTTATGTGTCGGAGGGGGAGGCTTTTTTGGAGGAGGATTACCGGCAGGGGAACCGGGTGTGTCTTGTACCGGATGACTTTGCAAGGAGAAATAAGCTTAAGGTGGGAGACTCCGTCCATCTGGTGCTGCGATATGCCAACTACGCACAGTCCGCCTCCATGGGCGGCGCGGAGGGACGGCTTACCGCGGAGGGAAAGGCCTACGAGCCTTTCGAGGAAGGGGACTGGCAGATTCGGGGTATCTATGACCACACGGTGAGTCCGGGCCGGAGCCAGGGGTATCTGCTGGCGGACAATGAGATCTTTATTCCCACTGCTTCCATCCAAAACAGCAATGAAAACAATATTGCCCAGTATGGGCCCATGAAGGGCTATACCACTGCCTTTCAGATTCCAAACGGCAGCGAGAGCATTGAGAACTATAAAGCGCTCTGGGAGGCACAGGGAATCAGCCATGTGGAGATCGCCTTCTATGATGGCGGCTACTCCCGGCTGGAGATGGGGCTTAAAAATATGGAGAAAATGTCCCTGATCCTGCTCACCATGGGGATCGTCAGCGCAGTCTGCATCGTGGTTTTTTTCTGCTATCTGTTTATTGTGAAGCAGAGGAGGCGCACGGCCATTGAACGGAGTCTGGGGATGACGAAAAGACAGTGTGCACGCTCGCTTCTTTCCGGGATCGCGGCGATTGCCATGACAGGCTGTATTGCCGGCGCCGCCGCGGGGCAGTGCCTGGCGGTCAGTGCGGGGGCGGCGATGGTGCAGACCAGGCCCTACGACACACGCTACAGTAACGGCGCACCGCAGGAGGATGAGGAGGAGAGAACTGCGAAGGAAGAGGTTACTTACCTGATTGAGCTGGACTGGCAGGTGGCGGCGCTGTCCGGCAGTCTGGTCTTTCTCTTCACGCTGTCGGTGGCCATGGCGGGGATTTACGGGAACCTGAGACAGGAGCCGTTGGCCCTTCTTTCGGATGCGGGAAAGTAGAGTCCAGATAATAAGTGTCAAGAGATGGTGTTGTGTCTGCTGGAGAAGGATGCAGGCCGGATTTCTGTGTGATGGAATTTCACAGTTGATTTCATGTACGAAATACGGTATACTGCAATCGGACTATGGGAGAGTGGAATCAGGAAGAGGCTGGGGTGACTGATATGAAGTATAACCTTCCCGAAAGAGTGGTTAATGATATCACAGTATTTGCGCATAGACATGATGTTCAGAAGGTAGTCCTTTTCGGTTCCCGCGCAAGGGGGACACACACGGAAAAAAGCGATATTGATCTTGCGGTCAGCGGGGGAGATTTTGAGGCTTTTTATTGGGATATCAAGGAAAACGCGCATTCGCTTTTGTCTTTTGATATTGTTGACAGCATGGGAGTTTCTGCGGATCTGAAAGAAGAAATTGAGAAGGACGGAATTACGGTATATGAAAAAACTTGATAATTTCGTAAAATGCCTGCATGTGCTGAAGAATGCGGATTTTGACCTTGCAGACGATAATGAAATATACAGGACAGGTGTGATCGGGCAGTTCAACCTGACGTTTGAACTTGCCTGGAAAGCGCTGCAGGCGGTTTTGAGACTGCACGGCGTTGAGGGTGCGGAAACAGGTTCACCCAGAGAGATTTTTCAGCTTGGCTATAAGTTTGGATTCGTAGAGGATTCTGCCGTATGGATTACTATGCTGAAAAGGCGTAATACCTCTGTTCACATATATGATGATAACAAAATAGACGAAATGATCCTGCTGATCCGGGACAGCTTTATACCTGCTTTTGTTGTTCTGGTAAAAACGCTGGAAAAGAAACTTAAAGAGGCTGGGGAAGACTGGGTATAAAATTGTAAAAGAACTGTGGAAAAATGAATGGCTGTGTGGTAGAATAAACACGTTGGGACAAAGAAGTCTTTCAAGGATTTCTTTGTCCCTTTTTGCGCGTATAAGCAGAGTCAGAAAGCGGCAGGTACGGACTGCATGCTTGCATGCAAGGATGAATCTGATGATTTCTGACGAGCAACGCGAATGAGAAATGCGAAGCATTTCGAATCTACTTATACGAAGTAGCCAGCAGATTCAGAAGCAGGAAAACGGAGGGAATAAGGATGTCAGGGATTAAGGAAGCCTGCGGTGTGGTGGGGATTTACGCTCCGGAGGGGGAAAATGTGGCGCCGGATCTGTACTATGGTCTTACCGCTTTACAGCATCGAGGGCAGGAGGCCTGCGGTATGGCCGTTTCGAAGACAGATAAGGAGCGGGGGAATGTCTGCTTCCACAAGGATCTGGGATTGGTAAGCGAGGTACTCTCGAAGGAAGTTGTGGAAAAGATGGCCGGTAACATTGGTCTTGGGCATGTCCGCTATTCCACCACAGGGGCGTCCGTGGCGGAGAACGCACAGCCGCTGGTACTCTCTTATATTAAGGGCACTTTGGCGCTGGCCCACAACGGCAATCTGGTCAACACGCCGGAGCTCAAGTGGGAGCTGATCCAGAATGGGGCTATTTTCCACACTACCACAGACTCGGAAGTGATCGCTTTTCATATTGCCAGGGAACGGGTGCATTCCGCCTCGGTGGAGGAGGCGGTTTATAAGACGGCTTTAAAGATAAAAGGCGGTTTTGCTTTGGTGATTATGAGTCCCCGGAAGCTGATCGGGGTGCGCGATCCTTATGGCTTAAAACCGCTCTGTCTGGGGAAACGGGACAGTGCCTATGTGCTTGCTTCGGAGTCCTGTGCGCTTGTGTCCATGGGAGCGGAATTTGTGCGGGACATTTTGCCTGGAGAGGTCGTTACGATTACGGGGGAGGAGATACACTCCGAGATGCTGCCGGAAGCGGAGCGGTGCGCCCACTGTATTTTTGAATATATTTATTTTGCCAGACTGGACAGCGTTATGGACGGGGTGCGGGTGTACGACGCAAGGATATGTGCGGGCAGAATGCTTGCAAAGTCCCATCCGGTGGAGGCGGATCTGGTGACGGGTGTGCCGGAGTCGGGACTTCCCGCGGCGCAGGGATACGGATTGGAGAGCGGGATTCCTTTTGCCCTTGCTTTCTATAAAAACAGTTATATAGGACGTACCTTTATCAAACCCACTCAAAAAGAGCGGGAGTCCGCCGTCCGCATGAAGCTGAGCGTGCTGGAATCGGTGGTAAAGGACAAGCGGATCGTGCTGGTAGACGATTCCATTGTGAGGGGTACCACCATTGCCAATCTGATCCGCATGTTGAAGGAGGCGGGAGCAAGACAAGTGCATGTGAGAATCAGCTCGCCGCCCTTTCTCTATCCCTGTTATTTTGGCACTGACGTGCCCTCCAATTCCCAGCTCATCGCAGCAAATCACAGCGAGGAGGCAATCTGTGAGATGATCGGAGCGGATTCTCTCGGCTATATGCGGTTGGAGGATCTGGAGGAAATGGCGGGCGGGCTGCCTTTGTGCAGGGCCTGCTTTGACGGGGAATATCCCATGGACTGCAGCGGGGTGTAAGCTCACATAAATTCATTGTTGTCTTATTGTAAAAATTTTCTTGCACACTTCCACTGTCCATGATACTCTTGTAATAAATCTATATGAAAACAATCTCTGACAAATTATTTGTCGGTCTGGGAAAATTCCCCGAAAAAATTTCAGGGAATTTTCCAGTCTTAAGATTCTTTCCGGGTTCGCCGGAAACAATCCCTTATCTATTGACACAGGACTGAAAAAGGATTCTGCGGTGTTGTCTGATTTTATATCTATCTCCCCTGAGATTGGCATATATCCCTGTGAACTCCTCATATTCAGCCTGAAATTTTTACTGTAACTGCACCAGAAAATATGCTATAATGGAGGAAAATATATGCTAAAACAAAACACAGGGAAATGGTTCCGACACGGCTCATGGTGGAAGAGGCTCTTTTTAAACCTCTACGAACACCAGAGCAGCTGGAATCCGAATATGCCGCTTCGGGGG
>CAMQTN010000023.1 GCA_947037115.1 uncultured Lachnospiraceae bacterium | reverse complement strand
GAGATCTACACTTCTAGCTTCGTCGGGCAGCGTCAGATGTGTATAAGAGACAGTAGTAATTCTTATCAATCCGCACTTTTGGAAGGTATTTTCTTCCGCTCAGGACTCTTTTATGAATAAATTTGTGGTAATTTGTAAACAAACCATGAACAAAAAAAGGAGATTTTTTTACTATGAGCAAATACGAAACACTTTCGGAACAGCTTACTGAACAGATTATCCGTAATCTAAAGCGAGGTATCACCGCTCTGCCCACAGAGGCACAGCTCGCCAGACAGTACCAGGTCAGCCGTCAGACTGTGCGGACTGCGCTCTCACTTCTGCGCGAAAAGGGCCTGATCGAAAGCCGGCAGGGGAGCGGCTCCTACGCCACAGGTCTCTCCCCCAACGCCTCCGAAAACCTCATACCCATACTGATCGCCAGCAGCCAGGAATACATCTATCCCCATCTGCTCACCGACATCCGTTCCTCCCTCATGGAAAGGGGCTACCAGCTGCAGGTCCATCCCACGGACAATGACATCTCCACAGAAAGGCAGATTTTACTCTCCCTGCTGGAAACACCGCCCCGCGGCCTGATCGTGGAAGGCTCCAAGAGTACCCTTCCCACGCCGAATGCCGATCTCTATGAAAAGCTGAAAGCCAAAGGCACCCGCCTGCTCTTTCTACATAATAAATATGAAGTATTGGAGGAGGAAGTCTGCATCAAGGACGACAACTACTACGGCGGCTACCTTCTGGCCAGCCACCTTGCAGAACTCGGACACACCTCCATTGCAGGGCTTTTTAAAATAGACGACAGGCAGGGACTTGAGCGCTATCTGGGCGCGGTCTCCTGCCTGCGTGATCTGGGTATGGAACTGACAGACTCCCATGTGGGATGGTTTCAATCTTCTCATGTGTACGCGCTGGAAAAGAAGCAGGACACCCGCTTTCTCGCTTCCTTTATCAGGGAGCGGCTTTCCGGCTGTACCGCCGTCATCTGTTACAACGATGAAATCGCCTACTGGCTGATGAAGGAGCTGTCCTACGCTCACATTCAGATCCCCAGAGACGTCTCTGTAGTCTGCTTCGACAACAGCTATCTGAGCGACTTAAGTAAGGTTCGGATTACCACGCTGACCCATAAACCGCACGAGGTGGGGGACTGCGTAGCGGAAACCATGGTTCGTTTACTACAGGGAATTCCTGCGGTGTCTCAGGAAATCCCCTGGGAGCTTGTGCGCAAGGAGAGCGACGGCCCCGTCCGCCCTTAAGCCTTTGTGCCCGCCCGGTACTCTCTGGGCGTACACCCCTGCGTTTTCTTAAAGACAAAGCTGAAATAGTGCGGGTCTTTGTAGCCCACCTCCTGTGCAATCTCGCCGGTGTGCATCTGGGTCTGGCGCAAAAGTTTTTTTGCCTTCTCCATACGTTTACCCGTCACATACTCCACAAAAGTCACCTGCATGGCACGGGAGAAAATCGCGCTGAAATAGTTGGCGCTGACATTCACCTCCCCTGCCACGGAGTTCAGGGAAAGAGTCTCCTGCGAATAGTTTTCTTCTATATAAGAGAGCGCTCTCTTTAAAATCCGCGCGCTCTGATTATCCGACTCTCTGTCCCGCAGTTCCAGGGCTTTCTCAATCATCCCGCAAAAGTAATTCCGCAGTTCATCCACATCGTACTGCCTCTCCGGCGCAAGCCCTTTGTCGCCCATAAGCTGAATCAATTCTCCCTTTCCGCAGCCCAGACACTCCACATAAGCGACAGTCACAAAATATGCGTGCAAAGTAAGATAATTCCGAAACATGGCTGACTGCAAAGCCTCTCCCAGGGCGCGCAGATAGTTCTCCACATAATCCGCAATTTCATCTTTTACACCCCGCTGCAGAAAATCCCTGATCAGCTCCGAGTCCATTTTAGACGGATCAATATCCCCAATCCTGCCGCCTTCTTCTTTTCCCGGCACGTTCAGCCGCACTGTCTCCCCAGTAAAGATATGCTGGCCCGGCATCAGGAAACGATAGGCAAATAAATGATTCGCATTGCTGTAGCACTGCGCCAGAAGGCTCAGTCTTTCCACCGGTTCTCCTGCCGCCACATACCAATCCAGTATTTCCTGTGCAGGCTGGCAGATCCTTTCCACATTTTCCAGACATCTTGCCGTAAGCTCCGGCATCTGTTCCACGCTGCCCTTAATCAGCACACCGTATGTATTTACATTCCACCGGAAAACCAGATTTTCAGGGTAACGTATAAAATAATGCAAAAGCTCTTCCCGCTTTCTGGCAAATCCCTCGGACTCCACGCCCACATTCTCCCCGGTGCGTTTCTCCTGCAAATTAAACAGCAAAATATTATAGCAGGCAGCATTGATTCTCAGGGAAAGCTTGGCCGCCTCCTCATAAATATCCTGTACCGGCATACGTCCCTCGAACACCTTCACAAAAAAATCCGTTCTGGAAAACTGCTCGTATTCCCTGGCCTCACTCTGAAACTTTTCCTGATAGGTTTTCTGTTCCCGTTCATTCTCAATCTTAGTCTTAAGCTCTGCCAGAACTTTCTGCATGGCCGCCCTTGTGACAGGCTTTAAGAGATACTGCTCCGCGCCCACCAGAATTGCCCCTCTGGCATACTCAAAATCGTCATAACCGCTTATGATAATAATTTTCATATCAGGAAACTCCTGATGCACCAGGCGGCTCAAAGAAAGCCCGTCCATAAATGGCATTTTAATATCCGTAAGCAGGACGTCCGGTCTGGTCTTCTGTATGAGCGGAAGCGCCATCTCCCCGTCACTGGCTTCTCCCACAAATTCATAACCGTACTGCTGCCAGGGTATGTTATCCCGAAGCCCTTCCCTGACAACGCTCTCATCCTCCACCAGAAACACTTTCAGCATTTGCTTCTCCCTTCTAATAGCTTCTTTCGTTCAAGACTTCTTCCGTCACGTTCTCCATCGTGAAAACATCCTCTTCCACATAATACTGTTTCTCAACCGGTTCCCCGCTTTCCAACATGTCAATGACCTGTAACAGGTACTCTCCCTGATTCGGGTTACACTCGATATCCACGTTAATCGTTCCCTCCGCCACCATCTCCAGCGCGCTCTCCACCGCGTCAAAAGAGATAATCATGATATCGCCGTTCACGCCCACGGTTCGTCCGGACTCCCTGATCGCCTCAATCGCGCCAAAGGTCATATCGTCATTTTGGGACACCACCACATCGATATCCGGATATCTGCGCAAAAATCCCCTCATTACTTCCTTACCCTTGGTAGAGGTAAATTCCGCACATTTCTGTTCCAGAATATTCCAGTTATCGTGCTCCCCTGCCACGGAGTCAAACCCAACCGTCCGCCCAATCTGCGAGGAGGAACCTTCCGTCCCCGTCAACACCACAATATTGACGGTCTCCTGCGTATGTCCCTGCTTTCGCAGTTCTCTTTCCAGCCAATGCCCGGCCTTCTCCCCCTCCTCAACGAAATTACTGCCAACACAGGTCACATACAGGCTCTCATCCTCCACATCCACACTTCGATCCATGAGAATAACGGGAATCCCCGCCTCCTTCGCCTCCTGCAATACCGTCTCCCAGCCCGTCTCCACGACAGGAGAAAAAATAATATAATCCACTCTCTGGGAAATAAAACTTCTGATCGCTTTGAGCTGATTTTCCTGCCTCTGTCTTGCATTATTATAGATCAGGAAATACCCGTTTTGCTGTGTAAAGGCATTCTGCACCGATTCCGTATTGGCAGTCCGAAACCCCGACTCGCTCCCAAGCTGCGATACCCCAACCACAATGCTGTTCTCCCTCTCCATTTGGGGCATCTCTTCCATGTCCGTAAAAAGGCCGCTCCCGAACATCATAAACATCAGAATCAGCGCGAAGAGTATGCCAATCATCACAATACCATAATACCTCTTGCGAAACATGTCAGTCCTCCCTTTCCTCCGTGTACGGAACCGCCGGAATCACAACCTCCACACGCGTCCCCTCCCCTCTGGCAGAATCGATCTGCATGCCGTACTCCGTGCCGAAATTCATGCGGATTCTCTCATTAACGTTGGCAAGTCCAAACCCCTTCTCCGTATCCTTGCAGGGCTTTTTGATCTCTTCCTGTAGTTTGCGAAGTTCCTCCTCTTCCATACCGACGCCGTTGTCCTCCACGGTAAAATGCACCTCGTCTCCGCAAACCCTGCCGGTCACAAGAATATTTCCCCTGGCGCGCTTATATTTAATGCCATGATAAAGAGAATTTTCCACCAGGGGCTGAAGGGTCAGCTTCAGGATCTGATAACGGTAAAGTTCCGGATCAATTCTGATCTCATACTCCAAAATATCACGGTAACGCACCTGCTGGATTTCCAGATAACTCCTTATATGAAGTTCCTCCTCCTGAATCGTGATATATTCCTTTCCCTTGCTGAGAACCAGACGAAAAAACTCCGACAGGGACATAACCATATTTACCGCCTTATCGGAATCGTTCCCCTCAATCAGCCATACGATCGTATCCAGTGTGTTATACAGAAAATGCGGGTTAATCTGCTCCTGTAGAAGTCGAAGATCCGCCTTTCGCATTTTCCGCTCGTCCTCCTTAATCTTTGACACCAGCCCTTCCAGACTTTCCGTCATGCTGTTCACGCTGTCAGCCAAAACTGCCACCTCATCCTGCGATTCCGCTCTGGCCCTTGCGGAGAAATCTCCCTTGGCAACCTGCTCCGTCACCTTGGAAAGCTCCTTAATCGGTCTTGTCGTATCAGTCACAATCATAATGATCAGAATCGCTACCATAAATATCAGGAAAGCAAGCATCGCACCACAGAAAAGCGTAAAGGTATGCACTCTCACATTCAACTGGCTCGTCAAATGCTCCATGCTCTTTGTCTGATAATAAATGTAATACTGGATATTATCCTGAATCAGCTCGGTCAGAATATAAATATTGTCCTCCAGCATCACAATGTTCGTATCGTAACCGACGTCCGCTTCCAGATTCGTCCGGATATCATCCACGCGGTCCTCCAGCGTATCGATGTTTCGCAAAAGAATCTGCAGTCTGGCGCGGCTCTCCCCATCCGTGGTAATGCTCATCAGATTGCTGAACTCGCCCCGCAGCTCGTTCAAAAGCACATACGGGTCCGCCAGACTTCCGTCACTCCCGACTGTATCAAAAGTAACCGCGCCCACCACCAGCTTGTAAAGGCTTTCGTCCATTTCCTCCTTAAAATTCAGGTTATAATTATTTGCCACTGTCAGATTTTCCACAATGGCATCATAGGCGCTGCTGTAATTGTGCAGCGCATAAACCAGGTAGAGGGACATCACCAGAAAAGGGACTCCCACCGCCAGCGAGAGCATAATCAGTTTATGTTTAATGGAATACTTCACTTTTGCAGTCTGCATATGCTTTTCTCCTTCATTTCTCATTTTACCAATTTTTCGGTAAAAGATAAATTATTTTTACCCCGAATTTTCAGGTAAGTATATTTGCAATATTTTCCGCAAAGGTGTATTATGAAAGTGTATATCGTTTTTTAGAAAAGTGTAAATGAAAGAATCCGAATCGATGAAAGAACATTCCGTTTTATCCACTATTTATGAGAATATATGCCGAGATACGGGAAAGCAGAATGAGTCCGCCAAGCTGATCGCAGTGGTCCGGCTTCTGACGCTCTCCATGCTGATCCAGTCCTTTGTATGCTGTGTCCTTGTCTCACTCACGGCACACACAGAAGCGCTCGCTTTCTCTCTCGTCTCTCCCGTTTTGTTTCTGGCATTATTTGTGCTGTCATACCGTTGCGGCACTTTTGTTTCATACTGCGTTCTGAATGTCTGTATCCTGTTCTGGACTGTTATGAACATCTACTATTTCGGCTGGGATATCGGCGTTCAGCACTTTCTGGCTGTGCTTTTGGTTTTTCTCTTCTTCTCCAAATATAAACACGAGCGGGGCAAAATTACCTACGCCGTATTCCTGTTTGTACTGCGTCTGATTCTTTATTACTATTGCCGATCCCACGAACCGGTCACGGTTCTCGACACCAATCTGAACAATGCCCTGCAGATCGTCAATACCTTCTTTATTTTCCTTTCTCTGGGGCTGGTCGCTTATCTGTTCAGCTCCACCACTCAGGAGATGGAAGGGAAGCTGATCGAATATAACCGAAAGCTGATGAAGCAGGCCAACACGGACACCCTGACCGGCCTTTACAACAGGCGGCGCACCATGGAATATCTGGAAACGCTTCTCAGGAATGCAGAAACACAGATCAGCATTTGTCTGTGTGATATCGACCATTTCAAACATGTCAATGACACCTACGGCCACGATGTAGGTGATGTTGTTTTGAAAACCATTTCCGACGCCTTTCGGAAAAAGCTGCCTCCCGATACGTTCATCTCCCGCTGGGGAGGCGAGGAATTTCTGCTGATCTTTCCACAAATGAACGGCGATGAAGCGGGAACCGCATTGGAAATACTCCGTCAGAAACTCAGGGATGTCGTCTTTGACGGCGGCACGGAAAACTTTACCGTCTCTCTGACTTACGGGTTGGTGGAATACGACTTCCACAGCGACATTACCACGCTTCTGAAAGAGGCTGATGAAAAACTATATGTCGGCAAAGAAAGCGGACGCGACCGGATCATCTTTTGATCCGGTCATTATTTATGCCGTTCTTTCATATAGTAATACAAATCTATTCCTGTAGGTGTTCCTTTGAAACGTTCTCTTTCTTTTTTGCAATGGGGCCTGGCTCTGGCTCTTTTTACCCTCTTAAGTTTTCTGACCCTGCACTGGTATGGCCATGCGCATCAGGACGCAAAATTTACCGCATTCGCAGAGGGATTTTTTCTGGATGAAATACAGGCAAATCCCATTCATTTCCACTATACCATAGACAACCCATCCGCTTACGGCATCGATGAATCCTCACTTACTCTGCCTGTCTATCAGGCCGGAGCGGCCGCAAATGACAGCTACGCACTTGCCCTGGCAAGAGAACGCCTGCACGATATTGACCCGGAAGGTTTAAGCGAAGAGAACCGGCAGCTCTATGACCTTTTAGACAGTTACCTCGCAGCGGCCGCCGGTACCGCCGCTTATCCCTACCTTTCAGAACCCCTTTCGCCCTCTTCCGGCGTTGCTTCAGAGCTGCCAATTTTGTTCTCCGAGTACCGTCTGGACGACGAGGCCGACATCGAAAACTATTTGTCAATCCTTAATCAGATTCCAGCCTATTTCGACGGCCTTCTTCTCTACGAGCAGGAAAAGGCACAGGCCGGGCTTTTCATGTCCGACAAAACTGCGGATCGTGTCATCGCACAGTGCACCGATCTTTTAGACCCCGCATCCCTGAAAGACGGCACGCACTTTTTGGACGTCACTTTCAAAGAACGTTTACAGCGGCTGGTTGACGGGAACATCCTGACCGCCGAAAAAGCGGCCTCCTACATTTCCGAGCACGACCGCCTGCTTACTACTCTGGTTGCACCCGCCTATGACCATCTGGCGGACGGATTGACCCTGTTAAAGGGGAGCGGCAAAGAGACCTGCGGACTGGCAGGGCAGGAAAACGGCCGGGAATACTACCGGGCTCTTGTCCGCCTGCGCACCGGCTCCTACCGCGATATTTCTGAAATCAAGCAGCTTTTAGCCAGAGATTTGCAGTTTAACTACGAATCGCTGCTGTCACTTCTCGCCGCCAACCCCGGCCTGAAAAATATGATTGCCGAAAGCCCCTCCCTTTTACCGGAGATGACGCCAGAGGAAATCCTGACAAGCCTACAGAACGAAATCGGTGAGGAATATCCTCCCATTCCTGCAGGCGAGAACAGCGCACCCATCCGCTCCACCATAAAGTATGTAGACGAAAGTCTGGAAGCGTACAGCGCACCTGCCTTTTATATGATGCCGCCCATTGACAACATCTGCGAAAACCTGATCTGTCTAAATGCCAGGGACACGCAGGATGATCTCGCCCTCTACACCACACTCGCACACGAAGGTTATCCCGGCCATCTCTACCAGACCGTATACAGCAAGCGCTATCAGGAACAGGAAAATATCCTGCCTCTGGGAAGCGTTCTCTATTACGGTGGTTTTGTGGAAGGCTGGGCGATGTATGTGGAGCTGGCCTCCTATGACGACGCCATAGAACTGTCAGGGGACGCCCATCCCGAGGCGGCGGCTTACTATCAGGTATGCCGTCTGGACCGGCAGTTCCGGCTTGGTCTTTACTCTCTTTTAGACATCGCCATTCACTATGACAACGCCTCCTTCGAGGATGTACAGAAACTCTGCTACAGTCTTGGCATAACCGACAGCATAGGACTTTCCGCTCTCTATCAGTACATAGCGGAAGAGCCCTGTAATTATTTGAAATACTATCTGGGATATCTGGAAATTTTGGAATTAAAAAGACAGGCGGCCGTCCTCTGGTCCGACACCGACCCCGTAACCGCCACCTACGATAATACCGACTTTTTATACCGCTTTCATACCTTCCTGCTACAGAACGGCCCTGCAGACTACAGGACTCTGGCAAAGCGTCTGGCTCTTCAGCAGGATCAGGATACTTCTCTGAAAAAACGGGTTAGTTTTGACAGTGCCTTTTCCAACGCCCCCTGTTCCTCCTCCGTGAGATCCTTCAGAACCGCATCGATCATCTCCTCATGGAATTTGCGATGATGAACATACGCCTTCTGCCCCTTTTCCGAAAGAGAAATCAACACAACCCGCCTGTCCTCTTCACTGCGGGTTCTGTTCACGTAGCCCTTTTTTACCAGGCTGTTAACCGAAATAGTCAGCGTCCCCGTCGTGACCTCCAGTTCTCTGGCCACACTGGACATATTCTTTGTGCCATCCGGGCCAATCGCCTCCATGACATGCATATCGTTCGCGGTCACATCCCGATATTCCTCCGTCCGGATCGCGCGCTCCTCCAGCGTGTTAATATCCCGGAACAGCTTGACTAACACCTCATTTAATGTATTGTTGATGTTCATTGCGTCCTCCATATCAGAACAGCCTGCTATTCTATCCAGTGTAGCAAAAAATAGTTTGAAAGTCAAATATTTTGAAAGATATCACTCTCCCGAAAGTACCAATTATAAAATATTAGTTTATATTTTCTTTCGTTTTTCTTTCGAATTCTGACACATCCCATTCACAAATGGCCTGTATAGTAATTATTGTAGTTAAGACATAGCTGGATCAAAACATTCGGCCCGCAGGGATTACTTACTTAGATTCTTTGGCGGTGATGATACTACACATACAATGGAGTCGCCGGTGCTGATTCGGTGCCGACCGGCTTCGACTAACCATAACAGTCTGCTCTACGGAGCGTCTGTTGACATATATTTGAACCAACATTTCTATCCTTCTCACACACAGGAAGCGGCGCCCCTTACGGAGCGCCGTTTCTGCTTAGTTTCCTCGTTTAGTCATGCCGGAATCGTAAGCATTTTTCACCGCCTTAGAACAATTCCTTTTCTGATACGCACTTTGACGGTGTAAGTGGTGTTCCCCCAACTTCCGGTTGAAACTGAAGGGGTAACGCTCTGCATTCCCATGTTCTCCTAAACTTTTTAATAACCTACCATAATTCTATTTATATGTCTAGAAATATTTTTAAGAAGAGAAGGCAACTGACAGCTTATCACTTCTGTGATCCAGTCTTTCTTTTCACTCTATCATTATATAAGGACTTCCGATTAATTACAACGAAAGCAGAGAGTCATGCCACTCACCCGCATATCTTCCCCGCCAGCACTATGCTCGCCACAATTCCCGCAAACGTGGCAAGCAGCGCCCCCTTTAAGGTATAGCGCGTTTTGTTGACCTTCGCCGCAAGGAAATAGACGCTCATGGTATAAAAGATTGTCTCCGTACAGCTCATCATGATTGAGGTCGTAAGTCCAATCAAGGAATCCGGCCCATGATTTTTAAAAATATCGAGCACCAGTCCTGTGGCCGCCGAGGAAGAAAACATCTTTACAAACATCAGCGGCACAAGCTCCGGAGAAAAACCCAGTCTTTGCGCCACGCCGCCAAACAATCCCCCGATAAATTCCAGAAATCCCGACGCACGTAAAACGCCCACTGCCACCATAAGTCCGATCAGAGTAGGCATAATTTGTATGACCGTGTGAAAGCCATCCTTTGCGCCCCTGATAAAATCTTCATACACGTTACAGCGGTTAGAAATACCGTAAGCCACAATATAAAAGAGAATAACCGGTATAATGATATTGGAAATATTGGATAAGACAGATGCCATAGATCAGCCTGCGAAATACTTTTATAGAAATCTATGCGGAAGGAACCAGGTTTATTATATCGTTTATACTGGCTTATTGATTTTGTTGCCACTTTTACTTATCCCTATAATGGAAAACACATGGAACAATCTTTATCAATAATACAATTTAGATGAGGAAATCTTTTCTACAATAAGTTGACTTTCCCCGTTTATGACCCCATAATATGAATTGGTATGGAAAAAATTTCAAGGTGGTAAATCTAAAAAGCCAAACAGGCAGAAACAGAGGTAGCTATGCCACAATCCAATATAACGGTTCTGACCGCCCTGATCGGCCTGATCGCCTTCATGGCGTTTCTCATCATCTTAATAAACATTTTTCTTCGCCGCAGGCGGGATCGCCGTATCAGCAGAATGGACGAGCTGGATGGCCATGATTTTGAGTTCTTCTGCGCCGATCTTCTAAAAGCTCAGGGCTTTATCGGCGTGGAAGTGACCCGTGGAAGCGGTGATTTCGGCGTGGATATTCTGGCGGAAAAAGACGGCGTCACCTACGCGATCCAGTGTAAACGCTACAGCAGCCCTGTCGGCGTGGAGGCAGTGCTCCGCACCTATGGCGGACTTGCATACTATGAGCGCATGGTGGGCGTCGTCATGACAAACCAGTATTTTACCGCGCCCGCAGTGGAGGCCGCAAAAAAATTGAGGATTCTGCTCTGGGACAGAGGTTATATGGATGCGATGATGGAAGAATAATGACGAAACAGTAAAATAACAGAAAGGTGAAAACTATGAGCACTCCAAAAAAATACGCTTTAAAAGACATCCCCCACTACAAAGTACACGGCCGCACCGTTCCCGGCGCCTGCCCCTTACCGCTTTTTTTCAGCGGAAGCGCGGTAGAACTGAACGTGTCCGGTTCAGAACTGTGGGCGGATCTGGAAGTCAGCTGGCAAAATCTGGAAATGTGGGTTAGCGTCGAGGTCAACGGGGCGCTTCTAAGCCGTCAGATGCTTATGCCAGGAGCATGCTCCTTGTGCCTGTTTCGTGGCATGAATCCGGAAACAGTGAAAAACGTGCGTCTCACGAGAGAATTGCAGGCCATGACAGAAGACGAAGACTGCTGCCTGATTGTTCACGGTTTTCAGACAGACGGCGATTTTCACCCTGTAGCAAAGGGAAAATATACACTGGAATTTGTGGGCGACAGTATCACTTCCGGCGAAGGCACCTACGGCGCCGTAGGAGAAGCCGACTGGATTCCCATGTATATGAGTTACAGCCATGATTACGCAAAAATGACGGCGGAGGCTCTCGACGCGGACGCTTATCTCATTTCCAAGGGCGGATGGGGTGTTCTCTGTGGTTGGGACAACAACCCGGATTGTAACATCCCCTCCCGCTACGAACAGCTCTGCGGTCTTTGCTGTGGCAAAAAGAATGAAAGTCTTGGGGCATTTAAACCCTATGATTTTTCTCAGAGAAAAACGGATGCCGTGATCGTCAACCTTGGCACAAACGACGCCTCCGCTTTTTTGCAGCCTGAATGGCATGACCCTGTCACGGGTCAGACATTTAAGCAACATCTGAACCCGGACGGCACTTATCAGGAGAACGACCTGAACCGTTTTAAAGACGCTGTCGTCTCCTTCTTAAAGATGCTCCGCAAACATAATCCGCAGGCACACATCATCTGGTGCTACGGTATGCTCGGCTATGATCTCACTGCGGCTATATGCGATGCTATAAACCGTTACACTGCTGAGAGCGGCGATCATAACCTTATCTTTTTACAGCTTCCAAACACAACAGCTGAAACGGTTGGCTCTAACGAGCATCCCGGAGAGCCCTCGCACCGCAGGGCCGCGCGTGTACTGACGGAATATTTACAGGACTATTTTACAAAAAGAAATAATAATAGATTTTTATAACAGTCTGCATACGAAAACAGCATCTCGGCAATATCATCCTCAATCGCCGAAATGCTGTTTTTGATCATTATTTTCTAATCCCTATCTCTCCAATTCCATCATACCGAGCTTTAACGCTCCCATAATGCCCTGCTTATCGTCAAGGCTCTGCACCACAATGTAGCTGTCCAGATCCTCCAGCTCTTTCGTCTTAACATAGCCGTTTAACAAGGTTTTAAATTTTTCACGCACCAGTTTCAGAAGCTGTGTCTGATGCATCACACCGCCGCCCAGAATAATGCGCTGCGGGGAAACAAGCAGCGTATAATTCACAAGCGCCTGAGCGATATAGTCTGCCTCCATCTCCCAGACTTCCGGCCTGTCGGCAAGGTCAATAGCCTTTTTCCCCCATCTGCCCTCGATGGCAGGCCCCGCCGCAAGCCCTTCCATACAGTTTTTATGGAACGGGCAGAAACCCTCGTAGGTATCATTCGGAAGTTTATTCAAAAGAACATGGCCTCCCTCCGGGTGCATCATGCCATGCAGTAAATTCCCGTCCACGATCACACCCACGCCCACACCGGTACCGATTGTGATATAGATACAGCTATGTAAGCCCTTCGCAATACCCCATGTATATTCTCCAAGGGCAGAGCCGTTGACGTCAGTGTCAAACCCGACGGGCACACCAAGCTCTCTCTTAAATGCTCCCACCATATCAAAATTCTGCCATGCCAGTTTAGGCGTGGTCGTAATATAACCGTAGGTCTCAGACTCCCTGTCTACGTCGATCGGGCCGAAACACCCGATGCCCAGCGCCTCTATCTCTTTCCCCTTAAAAAAGGAAAGCAGTTTCGGTATGGTAATCTCCGGCGTCTGCGTGGGAATCGAAACCTGCTCCATAATTTCGCCGTTTTCACTGCCGATAGCGCACACCATCTTTGTGCCGCCCGCTTCCAATGCTCCTAATTTCATTCCTCTTACCTCCCTACTTTCTGTGTGATATTTTGAACTTAAAATTCTTTTATCAGCTCTGCCCGCCCAGGGCCTGATCAATTTCTCTCGCAACATACACACCGCTGGCAGACGCATGCGACAGGGAATGTGTCACACCACTGCCGTCCCCAATAATATAAAGCCCCTTGTACTTCGTCTCCAGATGTTCGTCAATCTCCACTTCCATATTGTAGAACTTAACCTCAACGCCATAGAGCAGCGTGTCATCGTTTGCCGTGCCGGGCGCAATCTTATCGAGTGCATAAATCATCTCAATAATGCCGTCCAGAATCCGTTTCGGGAGCACCAGACTCAGATCTCCCGGCGTAGCCGCAAGGGTCGGCTCGATCACTCCCTCCGCTATCCGCTTCGCGTTACTCCTCCTGCCGCGCACCAGATCGCCAAACCGCTGAACGATCACGCCGCCGCCCAGCATGTTGGAAAGTCTCGCAATGCTCTCCCCGTAACCGTTGCTGTCCTTGAAAGGCTCCGAGAAATGCTTTGCCACAAGCAAGGCAAAGTTGGTATTTTCGGTCTGTTTATCCACACCCTCATAGCTGTGGCCGTTCACAGTCACAATGCCGTTTGTATTCTCATTGA
The DNA here is from genome assembly GCA_947037115.1 of uncultured Lachnospiraceae bacterium. Lineage (GTDB taxonomy): Bacteria > Bacillota > Clostridia > Lachnospirales > Lachnospiraceae > UBA3282. The sequence continues at coordinate 27,060 of CAMQTN010000023.1, read as the reverse complement.
CCACAATCCCGTGCGGATTCATACAGAAAGTTCTCACATTGTCCTCAAACTTCTCTGTACGGTAAACGATCTTGCTCTCATAGAGTTCATCTGTCAGGTGGGAGAAAATCACCGCCGGAATCTCCACACGCACACCAATGTCCACACGGTTTGACTTCGTGCTGATGGCAAGCTCTTCACATACCTTCTCCATCCATTTGCTCCCGCTTCTGCCCACGGATATAACACATTTATCGCACTCATAGGCTTCTTTCTCAGCAAGCACGCGGAAACCGCTCTCAGTCCGTTCGACCGACCTGATCGGTGTGTCGAAATAGAACGTTACTTTGTCTTTTAATTCAGCATAGAGATTTTCCAAAACAACATAGTTAATATCAGTCCCCAGATGACGAACGGAAGCGTCCAGCAGATTCAGATTATTCTGCAGGCACAGCTTCTTAAAATGAGTACCCGCTGTCGAGTAAAGCTTCGTCCCCTCACCGCCGTACCGCATATTGATATCATCCACATAACGCATCAGCTCAATCGCCTGTTTCTTGCCCACATGCTCATAAAGGGTGCCGCCAAAGTCATTGGTAATATTATATTTCCCGTCAGAAAAAGCGCCAGCGCCGCCAAATCCGCTCATAATCGAACAACTCGGACAACCCACACAGGACTTCACCTTATCACCGTCTATGGGACAATGCCTCTTCTCCAATGTGTGTCCTGCCTCAAATACCGCTATTTTTAAATCTGATCTTTTGTGTATCAATTCATAAGCCGAGTAGATACCTCCCGGCCCTGCGCCGATGATAATCACATCATATTTCATAGATAATGTCCTCCGTTTTCATCGTATCATAAACCACCGCCGGGAACAACGCCATTCAACTTTTCCTCTTTCCTACAATATACCATATTCCCGTCGCCGTCACAATCGCAGCCATTACGACAATAACCACACCCGCCGCGTTTTTCATCCTGCCGTCTCCGGCCGCCTCTTCGTCAGTCTCCACTGAATCCTCCTTCTCCCAGTCGATATAGGCAATCGCGTAAGGAGAAAACCTGTCGGTGGAAAAAGTAATCGTATCCGCATTCTCGTCCTCATCCAAAAGCTGCGTAAATTCCTGGCTGCCATCCTTCCCCGTGTGGAGCCTTAGAATATAAAACTTTCTGTCTTCCGCCTGCAAAGGCTTCGGAACGTGAATCACCACCTTCAGTTTTTCCGAAAGTTCCGAAACGTTCTCTTTCTCTCCATTTTTCGTCTCCTCCAGAGTAACCTCAAAATACCGCCCGATCATCATACCGGGAAGTTTCTTTTCCTCAAAAGTATCTTTGATCTCCTGTGCCACTTTCCCTTCCATATCACGGACGGAAAGATCTATCTCCACCGGCAGTTCACCCTGCAGCATCAAAAGTTCTTCCTCCGCGCTCAAAAGCCGGCCTGCCACTGCTGTAAAATTGGAAACACCGAAGTTTTCCTGTCTGCCATCGGCAAAATCATTGTGGACAGCCATCTGTAAATCCCCGGTTTCCAGCGCTCCCGCCAATAACTCTCCGTCCTTCTTTTCTGCGATCAGCCGTTCTGCCTCCCCAGCGGAGATGCGAAGTGCGGCAAGTGTTCCTGTGGACTCATCCTCCTTTGCTTCATCGTCTTCCTTCTGATCCGTTTCTTCCTCTTCTCTCTCCTCCGCGTCATCATCCTTTTGCTTCTTTTGGGGATCGTCGCTGTTTTCTGCTGTATTTTTGTCCTGCCTGTCTGCCTGCCCCGTCCTATCCGTGGCCCCGGCGTTTTGTTCTGCCTGTCCGGGCGCTTCCACAAAATCTGCGGAGATGGTATGATCTCCCCTTACATTTGAAAAGTTGAAGGAAGTCGTTTTCCCTATCTCAGCGCCATCCACATAAACGGTTCGGATGGCATAACCGCTTTTAGGCGTAATCGTGTACAATATGCCTGTACCCTCCGTGACGGTGGTTTTCCCCTCCGGCGTAACCGTCCCATTCGCGGAGGATGCAGACGCGGTAATGGTGTAAGTTTTTACTTCTTTCTTTTGAAAAACCGCAGTAAAAGTTCTGTCGCCTGTAACAGGATCGATCTGCATCCGGCTGTCTCTGCTCACAGTGTTTCCATTTTCCGTCCAGCCGTCAAACTGATACCCTTCCTTCGGAACCGCCTCCAAAGTGATACTTTCCCCGTATTTCACGGTTCTGCTCTCTGTCGCCGTCCCGGCATTGCCGTCATTTACATTTACCGTAACCCGGCAGTCAATCGGTTGAAACTCCGCCACATAAGAAACATCTCCACGAATGTTATCCACCACATACCGGGCGTCCCGGGAAACCCTTTCATTATTAAAAAGCCATCCCTCAAAAGTAAACCCGTCCTTCGGCACCGCTGTAATCACGGCATAGCCGCCCTCTCTGACAGAACCGCTTCCATATACTGCCCCGCCATTATCAGGAGAAGCCTGCAATTGTATATAATAGGTGGAAACCTGTATGGATACCAGAGCCGTAGCGCTGTAATTGCTGTCCTGTTTCGAGACCGCCTTCACCACAAGCGAAGAAGCCGCCTCGTCCGGAGCCACATTCAAAACACCGTTTCCATCAATAAACGTATTCCCGCTCGTCTGTCCGGAAACGCTCCATGCGACCTCTCTGCTGTACTGATTCATTCCTGTGACGGAAGCCGTAAATGCGCATGTGGCATTTCTGGAAACAACGACGGTTCCCGGGGAAATGCTGACCGAGGTAACCGCCGGCCTCCCCTCCTCCCCGGGTGTACCGGTCTCCGCTGCACGGCATGGAAAAGCCATTGATAAAAACATCTGCATGATACATAAATAAACGCTGATACTGTATATGACTTTTCGCTTCATGTTCTCCCCCTGCGGCAGCGTTACTTTTTGCGCTCCCGCTTATTCTCATACATTCTTTCGTCTGCCTCTTTCAGCGCCTCCTGATACCCGGCTCTTCCCCCTACCAGTCCATAACCGAGAGAGAACTTCAGCACAACCCTGACATCGCCGTTGAGATCCGCCATCCTTTGATCCTGCAGGTTCTCAAGCTCTTTTATGGCATCTTCCAATTCCCTTTCATTATCATATTGATATAAAAACAACACAAACTCATCACCGCCCATTCTGGCAGCCACGCAGCCCCTTGTCTCCGGACTCGTGATAAGCCCTGCAATCTCCCGCAGGTATATATCCCCCATATCATGCCCGTAGCTATCGTTAATTACCTTCAGATTATCCGCGTCTATCATGATAATTGCGCTGTGCCCAAGCTCCTCCGGCTTTTCAAAGAGTGTGGAAAGCTTCTGCTCCATCCCGCGACGGTTATACAGTCCAGTGAGCAAATCCATATCCCGCTCCGCCTCTATCTCCTTGCGTTTCCTGACACTCTCCGTCACGTCAATCGCAACGCCGAAAACTTCATGATGTTCCCGGATCTCCTCCAATTTGACATATCGGTCCTTTATGCCAAAGATATCCGGCTCTCCCTCAACGGGATTTTCATGAATCCTGTCAATAAACCGTTTAAAACTTGCCATATCCGAACTCAACTGCTGCGCTTCCTTTTCATCCAGCGCAAGAATCCCCGGCATATACTCGGTTAAGCGCACGCGCTTCATATGCTCATTGTATTCATATACACCAATTTGCATGTTTGTCTTGCGAAGGACATAGGACATCTTACGATTGCCGTCCAGAATACTCTGCTTCATGGCATTAATATAGCTGCTCAGTTCCGCAAATTCTGCACTGCTGCGAATATCAATCACTTCATCAAGATTGCCCTCAGCTATACTGCCCAGCTTTTCATTGATGTCCCGAATGCCGTCCACCACGTACCGGTTCATATACCTGGTCACTGCAAAGATCAGGGCGGCAGCGATCGCCGCCAGACATACCGCAAGCACAACTGTGGTCTCGGGAATCCTTCGATAAAGGTCGCGGCTCGTAATCACACGCCCGATATAATTATCTCCTGCTCTCTGAAAAACACAGTACGAGTTTCTATCGTTTACAAGCGCGTGAAAGCCCTTTTCATGTTCTTCAAAATATTTCGCATCCAACCCGATCTCCGTCAGATTTTTCCCCACGCAGTCCAAGTCCGTAGACCCGACAATTTCCCCGCTGTCTATATCCGCCGCATAGTAATCCGCTTCCAGATTCACTCGGAACTGGGAGAACAGATAGGACAACTCATTTTTTTCTGTAACCTTCATGACGTTTACAGGTTCCATTCCCACCTGTACAATAAATTCTCCATTCTCACTCCAGAGGGCGGAATACTGCATCAGCTTTTCTTCTGCTGTGTTAGGTGTGATGTTCTGTACAAGCTTCAGGGAATGGTCCTCCAGCATCGGTTTAAAGAAAGCCATCTGCTCGCCCGAATCAAAGGTATAACCATAATATTCCGGATGGGTGCCCGCATAGATGCATCCTGCATCATCAAAAATATGTATCTCGTCCACCTCAACAAGCCGTGCTATATTCTTTAATTCATCCATGCTGTCCAAAACGGAGGGATCACTCTGAATCATATAGGCAATGGCCTCTGCGTTGCGCAGACAAGTCGCACTGTATTGTGCAACAACTTCTTCGAGTTCCTCCTGATTGCTGGCCAGCATCTGCTCAATCTGCTGAAAGGTTCTCACTGCATTTTCATATGCCTGTCTCTGTTCATTCACCACCTGAATATATACGATTACATCCAGTATAAGCACCGCCAGAATAACGGTAAGCAGGCGCATATACCGGCCAATTATCTGTTTAAGCGTTTTCAAAATTATTTTCCTCGATTCTGCCTGTTCATTCAGCACTATTTTATCATTTTTCCAACTAATGTGACAAGCGGCTCCTCTCGAAAGCCGGTTTCAGATATACTTCAATAGAAATTCCGTACCGCCCACAATCTCCTCAGAAATGAGCAGAAGTTTACTTTTCAAAAACGGAGAGAGCGCTTCCCCTGCCGCCTGCGCGTCCAGGACTTCGTTCCGCTCATCCGCAAACACCAAAATGACTTTACTTCTGGCATGAAATTTTTTCAGATAAGAAAAAAGTTCCTCATAACATTTTTTATGGGGACGGCATTGATATCCGTTAAATGCACCTCCTGTCATAAGCATGGCCATCGGCGTCAGTCTCGCTTCCGTCTCCTCTCCCCAGAATACCAGATTCAGACGGACATTGCGAAAGATTTCATTTCCCCTTTTCAGGGCATGTACCACAGCGGCCACTGCATCCTTAAAATCCTCCAATTCGAGAGATGTGTCGATCACTATCGTCATTTCCAGATTACCGCCCCGGTAGTTCCCGGGAACATGCAGGATCGCATCCGTTCTCTTTGCAATCTGTAATGCGCCGAGTTCTGTCAGTTTCATCCGTTTCCCCTTCCCCGTACTTTTTCATGGAATCATTTTTCTCCAGACTCCTCTGGGAAAAACCACTATCAAAGTCCCCTGCCTGACGGAAATACTGCTTTCCCTGTCAATAAATTCGTTGCTCGTTCCAAGCGGAAACGTATGCGTCAGCACAGCGTTTTCAAGTTCGTATTTTAGGCCAGTCAAATATACACCCTCGGCCTTTGTCGTGTGGGAAAACACCGACAGATATCCGCCCGCAATTTTCCCGAAGCAGAGCCTGCCATTGGTAACTGCCGTTAAAATACTCTCCTGATCAAACAAAAGACCCTGCATACCATTTTCAGACAGCCAGGCCAGCGTCTGTATATTGGCGAGCGTATGGTCGATTCGTCCACCCGTCCCACAATAAATATGAAACTTTTCATAACCGGCTTTGATACCCTCGCGAAGCGCCGCAAGCATGTCCGTATCGTCTTTCTCTGGCGGCAGTACGATCGTATGCAAATGCTTTGGCACACTTTTGAGAGAATCAAAGTCTCCAATGATAAGATCCGCCGGAATACCCTGCATCTCCAAATAGCGAAATCCCGCATCGGCCGCAATCACATAGTCTTCGGCGCCCGGGCAAAAATCAAGCCCATAATTTGTGCCCGCGCCGACAACATAGCAGATTCCATTTTTCATCCCGTTTCTCCAGTTCAGAAATATTCCATTTTTCAAAATATCCAAACATTTTTATTTTACCATAAATCGCGGAAGAAGTATTTCTCTTTTTCGCATTTTGCTGCCGGCTCTCCAAAATCTGACACCTAATGTCATTTCTCGACATATATTATTAACAAACAGATCCGCAAAAGCGGATTTCAGAAACAGAAATCATGGGATTTTCCCCTCTGATAAAGGATTGACATGTCTAAAGAAGCTGAATGGAACAAACGGTTTAACATCGGAATTGATTCCATCGACACTGCGCATCGGAAACTCTTTTCCATCGTACAAAAACTGATCCATCTGAGCAAAGACGAAAACAATGGACCATGGGCATGTGCCGAAGGTATCAAATATTTTAAAAACTATACCGCGGAACATTTTATCGACGAAGAAAACTATATGCAGTCGATCAATTACCCGGGATATGAGATACACAAGCGCCTGCACGACGACATGCGGTTTAAAACGCTTCCAGCACTGGAAAAAGACCTTACCGAGTCAGACTATTCGCAGGAATCTATCCAGCATTTTCTCGGTATCTGCCTTGGATGGCTTACCACCCATATTCTGATCGAGGACCGCGCCATAACCGGCAAAATTTCAAACAGATGGAAAACAGACAATGCCGGCGCTGATATGGATGCCCTGGAGAACGCCCTGATTGCCGCCCTACAGGAAATTTTCAGGTTAAAGACAGAAATTGTGAGCGAACATTACAGCGGCGAAGACTTCGGAAACAGTCTGATTATCCGGCTGACATACCGCCACACGGGCGGAAAAAGGATGAAAATTTTCATGCTTCTGGAAGAAAGCCTGATCCTGAGCGTGGTCAGCGCCATACTGGATATGCCCTTAACGAAAATGGATAAACTTGTTATGAATGCCGGTAGAGAGCTTTCTCTGCGGATCGTGGAACACCTTGGCATATATTGCCGCCTGACGTCACAATATCACCTGGAAAGCAGCCATTTCATGACGCCGGAGCAGTTCAGAAAGACCTTATATCTGGAGATTTTCGATTACAGTCTGCTGCTTAATACCGGGCACGGGTACTTCGCCTTTTGTGCCAAATCAGAACAGGATCCCCTGCGCACATCCAGCTAAAGACCGTTCTCATCATCGATTTTACAGTCACATCCTTCTTACAATGCGTTTCACTTCCGAAAGATACATCCTCCCGAACATGTTCAGATGATTCAGAAGATGGTAAAGGTTATATATGTCGCGGCGGCGCTCGTATCCCGGCCGCAAAGGCGCTGCCTCCTTATAGGCGTCATAAAAGGCCGGCGGAAATCCACCAAACAGCTCTGTCATTGCAAGATCCGCCTCGGCATGGCCTACATAAACTGCCGGATCAATCAGCCATGCACTGCCGTCGTTTCCAGCAATAACATTTCCTCCCCACAAATCGCCGTGCAGAAGGGACGGATAGTCCGGCTCCACAAGCATTTCATCCAAATGATCCAGAAGCCGGACTATCCTTTTCAGATCCTCCCCGTCAAAATATGGGGCGGCATCCTGAAACTGCGGCTCAAGACGGCAGTCGCGGAAAAAGCCTGTCCAACTGTCATGCCCCCTATTAACCTGTCTGCGCCTGCCAATATAGTTATCACAGTCAAGCCCGTATTTCCCGTTTGAAACCAATCCGGCTGTCGACGCCCTATGCATGTCAGACAGCCGTCTGGCAAAATCTTCCCAATCATTTATGCCCCGGCTTTTGCCGTGAATAAACTCCAGCAGCAAGAAGGAACGGCCGCCCCTGTCCCCGTCCGTTCCAACGCCAAGAATCTGCGGCGTGCCGATGGCCTTTGTCCGGGCAATCGCACGAAGCCCTTCCGCTTCCGCAGTAAAAAAGGAAAGATTTTCCCTTGTATTTGTTTTCATAAAAACACATTTACCGCCTGTAAGTGTCAGGCCATACGCTTCATTGATATCACCGCCGGATATCCGGCTGGTCGTTTCAATCTTTGTTCCTTCCCCAAAAAGTGAGCATACGGCATTCGCCAGAGAAGTGAAATGCTGTGGTGTGGTCATATGATCTCTCCTCTTCCTGTTCTTACCTCTATCATACACCATCATCGTTTCTGTGCCCATCCTCTTTTTTTCCTCTGATCTCTGAGATAATGCCCATTGCAAAAACTCCAACAATGAGCGCCACAATCACACCACCCCAGATTTTAGAGCGCCTTGCTTCACTCTGATACCGCTCTATCGTCTCTATCATAAACCTGGCTTCTTCCGCCTCCTGCGCCATCTCTGCATCCAGTCCTTCCACATCTATCTCCTGTGCATGCAACGCATTTTCCGGCACATATCCCTCCTGACCCTGATAGATAACCCGATACCACCCATCGACAGATTCTCCTATTGCAAAAACTGCACTTCCCTCCTCATAAGTCATAATCACCGCCGCCCCGTCATCCGGCGTCTCCCTCACTTCAACCCTGCGCACTGCTGTCATGAGCTTCCCCTGTTCGATGCCCGTATTCTGTGCCGCAAGGACAGACGGTATACCGCCCTGCAGCATCCCCAATACTCCCAGAAATATTCCCATCACCGTCAACCACATTTTTACACCCACTGTCGTTTTCATTTTCATGCACTCCTTTATCATCATTTATTTTATCTCCTGGATCTCCATAAGCAGATCAGCTGCATTAACCCTGACGCCCATTGCCTGCCGGTACTCTTCCTGATGGAAGGAAGCTGCCGCCAGCAGGAAAAAGTAAACGGCCGTATTGTGGATTCCCGGATTCCAAAACAGCATCTGTAACATAAAAAGCACAGAAACCAGAATCAGGATATTCGTTAATGTTTTTTCTTCCCGATAATTGACCCGCATACGCTCTGTTAAAACAAGTAAATAGAAAATGAGGAAAAGCCCGGATGCCACGCCCATATTTTGAAAACAATATAAGAATCCGCTTTTTCCACGTCCGGCCTCACCTGCCAAAGACGCCGCCAATAGCCCCAGCATCCCCTGTAAAACGCCCGTCTCCTTCGGAAATTCATTCCATCCGCTTCCGCCAAATATAATCACAATAAACAAAGCAAGCGTCATTTTTAGCAGAAACCGGTACTTTTTCTGCATCCTCCGCAATACCAGCCTTTCTCTGTCAACATTCTCCGGAACCCGATCCCAATATCTGACAAAAGCGATCCCGCCCGCCGCCATCAGCAGGTCCAGATACACGCTTAGTTCTGGCGCATAGGAAATATCTTTGCAGAGAATCTGCGTATACTCCGTGAGAAGACTCATGTTACTCAACATAAGCCCGTATAAAAAGAACGCCTGCGTCACTCTTTTTACCAACGCCGCCGTAGGACACAGCACAACCGGCACCGCCAGAAAATAAATAACCATCAGCCATAGACTGATCACATTTTTATTTAAGAACAACGCCAGAAAAGCAATTCCAGCAGCAAAAAGGTAAAACGCAGACCGCAGCCTGTCCCTGTTGACACAGTATCCATAAACGCCGATCATACTGACCAGCATAAAATAGGACGCCATTATCCCGGAATCGGCAAAAACCGCATTAGCCCTATCCCATATGTCCATATCCACAAAATAAGTCAGCATAAATATTCCAGATACCAAAAGACTGCTATATAAAATCAGATCAAAATACAGGGGGCGGAACTGTATCCCTGCGGAAACCAGAAGACAGATGAGCGCAAGGGCAATTACCTCCGCATTCCATGAGAAATCAATGGCTCCCCCGTCCGGGTTCCTGAACAATTTACCTATGGCGAAACACACAGCGCAGACAATGGCCGCCGCCGATACTGTATCCGCAAAATAATGGATTGACAGGAATGCCTGTCCTGCCCTGCCGGCATAGACCACCCTGCATACCAGCCACGTCAGAACGATCAGGAACAGAATCAGGGTATACGCGGGAAAGCCCGCGATCTCCGTATCCGCTATAAAAAGCATGGTGGCTGTGAGTAACAGGCAGATGCACAGATGGGTCAGATATGTACAGGAAAATTTTTTTGGCATTTGGAGTCCTTTCTGCTATTTAGATTCATTTATGAAATCCTCTCTTCTCGACAGCCCCGGTTGGACATTTATGATTACAATTCTGTAGCAGCCCTAAATTCCGCCTACCCTACAGCTTGCGGCTCCGCTCTTACCTGATCTCAACATCAACAACCCTTTGCGTCCTATAACCCTTCTCCTGTAATCTTTCATTAAGGGAGCTGCCCTTAACATATATATGGCTGCCCAAATCTCCTCCTTCTAAATCGAGCACCTCAAAATATTCATCAACAAATAATTCTGTGTTATATGTGCCATCCGGGGATATGATAAACATGTCCTGAACATTCTTCCTGTTATTATCCCTTTTTGTCAGAACATAGTAATCAGAGAAATAATATTGAAATCCACACCGCAGGATCTCATCATCCAAATAGATATTGGTCAGTCTTTCCTCTCCCCGAACACTTTTGATTACATCGCCGTACTCTTCTATTGTTTCTGTCACATATATGTCCGATCTATATATAACATTGTAAGAATTCCATACATATGCCATCAGAAAAACTGTCAGAAAAATAGAGAAAAATATATTTGTTCTCTTTTTGTTCACAAGAACAATGAAAAAGACCAGAAATGCAGCCAGACTGAAAACCGCAATTCCTCCTGACAGGAAACCAGCAGAGGAATACAGTCCCCCTCTGACGCACTGTTTTAAATCACACAAATAATTAATTGTGACCATAACATTTGACCAGGTAACCGTATGATCAATTCTTTTCGCGATAACACTCAAAAAAAAGCCGTGTAAAAGAATAAAGAGAATGATTGAATAAGAAAGTCGTGCTGTCGTCCATAGTTTCCTTTTCAGCATAATGTAATACAAACCGATGAAACTAATGCATACATTTGCCCCATTCAGATATCTGACATAAATAAGCTTATCTCCTCTTTCGCTTATTTCAATACTGTTAATCATAAGGAGATTATCCAGAAAAAAAACAGTGCCCAAAATAAGCGCTCCACAAAAGCATAAAATCGAAAAAATAATAATGAGCAGTTCCTGCCTGCTTGTCTTCCATTCCCGAAATCGAACCATTATGGCAAAAGAAGCCACCAGCCCCAGACTTACCAGGCCAAACGTACTGGCAACGCTGGCAAACAACCATCCAATTATCTCCTCTCCCCAGATTTTAAGTCCCCTGAACGAAAAAAGTTTACCGATAAACTCACTGGTTAAAAACCCAAGCGATCCGCCTGTCAAGTTCTCTGTGCTGCCATATAAGATCTTCTGGCACATCGTTCCAATCTCTCTGTCAAAAATAAGCAGTAACAGTGTCGCAGTAAAATAGATCCCTAACTGCATATTTTTATTTTGGAAAACAATCCGCATCACGCAGACGCACATCAGGGTTGCAGTCAGAATAACAATTCCCCTCGTATGTACCATATACGCATAAACCTGAACAAACGCTGTCAATATACTGTAAAAGCACTTCTTCTTTCTACTTTTCTCTCCTTCCATGTTATTTAAAAGTAATAATAGAATAATCCACGGCAAAACCATTAAAAAAGGTTCTGACCAAGTGTATTTACTGTTTAAGGAAATAACCGGAATCATTGCCGTCAGCAGCGACACATAAAAATTTGTTTTTTTATCTGAACCTTTTAAATGGCGCGTTACTATTTCATAAGCACAAACAGGAATAAAACTAACGAGCAGTGCATTTACTATCAGCATTACCCTGTATAGTACTACATTATTTCTAATGAAATATATGAATGGAAAATAAAAAAACAGCTGTCCGTATTTATAATAGTACCCATCAGCAATCAGGTATTGGCTCCAATCTTCGCCCCTCGCCATAAACCCAAGGGCTAACGGATTAAGCTCATCTGGTATGATCGGAATATGATACAGAGGAATTGTTGCAATATGAACGAAAAAGACAATGAAAAAAAGTCCTGTCTTTGTCATAAATTTACTCATCAATTTATGATACATGTCTGGATTTCCTTTTGTGTTCTAATAGTTCTAAACATAAAGCCGTAAGGTATGAAAAAAAATCTCCGACTATCCCGCATATTCTTAATAAAACAGCCGCCAGCGTAACCGTTCCCTTTGAATATTCTGTGCCCAGCAGCAAAATTAAAACAGCCTCCCGGATGCCAATACCTCCCGGACTTCCCGGCACCATATACCCTGCAAGCCATGCAAGGACATTTGTTGAGGCAATACTGACATAACTGATTTCACAATGCATAATCAAAAGAAAAATTAGAGAAAGCAGTAATCCCGAGACAATAAAATTAAAAATGTAAATCAAACCTGTTATGCCCAGTACAATCAGAAATTTTCGATTAAGATATGCACAAATGGTTTGCTTATATTTTGATCTGCCCAAGACAGCCAAGCCTAAAAGCAATACGATTACACTCAGGGCAAAAAAAAATTTTATATTTTCTTTTATTATCATGTTCGACCATAACTGCCTTATAACAGTTCTCATATTTTGCAAAGAAATTACGGCGCAAAAGAAAACTGCGGAAACACTGATCCAAACCAACTCCATGACACTGGCCGCAGCTATACTTTTCTGACTGATCCCATATTCTTTAGCCAATAAATTCCTTCCGGCATATTGAACAACATTTCCCGGCAGATATTTCTGAATATTAGCCTTGAGATAGATACAGCTCAAAACATATGTGCTGTTTTTTTCACCGGAGAAAAAATCAATATACTGTTTCCATGCAAAGGCATTTATGAAATTATTAAATATGGCTAAAGACGATAATAAAAACAGAGACAAGTATGTCTGATAATGGTTTTCAAAACCCTCCCTTTCAACGCCCGTCTCATACAACCGGTACACAACAAACAAAATGGAAAGGGCCGCTAACATACTTCCTGAAAATTTCAGGTATTTCATCATCTTATGTTTTTTACTCATTATCCTTCCATTCTCCGCATATGATAAGATTGGACACAAATCCTGCTGTCCTGATTCGGATTATTCTTAACCTCACGTTTTTGGGGAACAATGCCTTAAACTCCTTTTCTGTAAGCAGATTTAAAATGCTTTCATCCGCCAGCGCTTCTTTCCCAAGGATTCTTAAAACTTTTCGAAAATACCGGGGTGGCATCCAATGAACAAGCGGCAGCGCGGAATGTACTTCTATCGGAAACCATCTGTTAGGCGTAGTGAAAAAAAACTTTTTCCCCACCCTGCAATATTCCCGTATAAAGGCTTTCTGTTGTTCTCTTGAACCCGTATGTTCCACTACCGCATTACAAAAAACAGCGTCAAACTGTTTGTCAGAAAACGGCGTATGGTAGGGCTCCGTTTTTACAAAAGATAATCCTTTAAAAACCCCTTCCAGATTACTTGCATCCTCTATGCTGGTCGCCGTTATATGATCTGTGTAAGGGTAAAAGGCTTCAAAAAAATTGTTTGTCACGGTTTTTACTCCTGCAATCCCTTTTACCGGCGCCACCCCTGCATCTAAAATATCGTCTTTTGCACACGGATTTATGTATTCCATAAATAGACGGAATACTTTTTTTCTTGTACGGAGCACAACTTTTGCCTTTATCTCTGATAAAATACCTGCCTTTTTGAAACCATCATACTTAATTGCGCCAGTTAATTCATCCTTCATCTTGTCCCCCGTTTTATTTAAAACTGTATTTGATAGATTTAACACCTGCTTTGCATAAACTCGGTAAATGCAATAGTTCATTACTATATGCCTGATTCGCCAAAGGACAGGCACAATTTTTTTCTTTGATATATCTTCTTACCGTCTGCGCCTTTTCCGAGTGCCACAGACTTTGAAAATCATAGTTATAATCCCTCAGATTGCCCATCTCTTTCTCATACCCCAACACACAGCATGGCCATACGCCGCCGTCATAATTGATATGTACATTGGAAACCCCTGCATAACACGGGATCACCTGCCGCTTCTCCTCCAGTATCTTTCCGGCAATATCATAGTAAACAACCCGCATCGCTTCTGTCGTTCTTGCGAGTTTTTTCTTTTTCCCGATATTCTCCTCCACCTTCGCTGCAAAATCTTTTATCAGTCTTTGGTAAATTTCTGCCGATGGGGTAATTTCATCCTGCAAATTGAAAAATTCCGTTCTGCACTCCGCCACTTCATTCCTATAGCTCTCCACCCCAAGCGAATGCACAAAATCCTCTATCTCCTCCAGATGATCAATATTAAAGTTAGAAATGACGGTTCCCAATTCCAGATGAAAGTTGTCATACTTCTCTTCTAGTTTTTTTAATCCGTCAATCGTTCTCAGGAGACACTCAAAATTCCCTTTCACTCCGCGTATTTCATCATGCAGCCCGCCTACGCCATCGATTGACGGCTTCACTGTAAAAGGAACGGATGCGTCATACTTTCTCACAATGTGAACGATCTTTTCTGTGTTTTCGATAATTCTGTCAGTTAAAATTGCATTAGTCGGCGTATGCACCACCCGCGGTTTCAAATATCTGCACGCCAAATCTACAATTTCCGGCAGGTCATTTCTCATAAACGGCTCCCCGCCGCTCATGTTAAAAAAATAAACAGGATTCATAGATTGGAAGATCCTCTCAATTTCCTCCAATTTTAAATCTTTTTCCGGCCGGGCAGGGTCCTGACAGAACATAGCCCCTATCTGACAGGTTTTGCATCTTGACTGACAGGCTGCCGTTACCGAATAAGTTAATGTCATGGGGCTGAAATTTTTGTATCCAAACCATCTGTTCAGTTTATAACTGCCCAGATATGGCAGTAATTTTGTAAATAAATCGATTTTTTTCATGCTTTAACCTGTTTCTCCGCAATAATATAGTTAATATGTGAATGAATGGATTTTATAAATTTCGGCATCGGAAACTTTTCAACCAGATAAACCATCTTTACCCAGAGCGGAAACGCATTTTTACTTAACATACCCGGATAATCAGACTCCCAGTCCATCCTGTTTAAATCAACATTCATACGATGCAGCCTTACATCACGGAATCCTAAAGAATCCGGCCAAACGGGACAGTCTGCAAACCCTGTTTCCACTATTTTCAACCCCTGCTCCAACATTTTCCTCCTGATAAAATGTCTGTCATTATACCGGATATCTCCGTGTGTCCACGGTATTCCCGTCCTTTTATGCACGATTCGATGAATCGGGAATCCGATATTTCCTGCATTGACTGAAAATATCGCTATATACTTACTGCTCACTCTCTTCATCTCTTCTAAAAGCGCATCCGGATCATTGCAGGTGGGAAGAAATGCAAAATTCCAGACAAAATCAAACTGATTATCCCGAAAAGAAGTATGCAGAATATCTTCTTCCTGCTTCCAAACTACTTTTTGGTCCGCCGACACTTTTTTCCATTCTGAGATATACTTTTCATTGCCGTTCACAAGCGTTATCCTTTTCGCCTTATCCGCAAATCCCAGCGAATAAATAGAGGGCATTGCTTTCGCTCCGTGGGCCGGCATCTCCAGGACTGTTTTAATATTATATTTTCGTGCAATTCTGTCCAGTTTTCTGCCAACCGAAAATCGTTCATAAATAACGCCGAACACTTCTTTTTCCATCAGATGTATCTCCCTTTTTACATATATCCTTTATCCCTGGCCCACGCTATTGACATCCTGACTCCCTCCTCCAGACTTATCTTAGGCCGGTAGCCAAGTTTTTCTTTTGCTTTCTCAATATTGCAGGAATGATCTTTCGCAAAAAAATCTATTCTGCCTCTATTTACAAATCCTGCCTTATGAAATATTTTCTTGGAGAAAACGTCCACAGTATCTGCAAATACCCCTGATAATCCATAGCCAATATTTATCTGTATTAACCGGCTTCCCACATTCTCTGCAATACATCGCAAATATTTTAAAGCTGTGCAGTCTTTCTCCGCTCCCAGGTTAAATATTTCGCCATATGCATTTTCATTCATAATTGCCAGCAAAAAACCGTCTACAATATCCGAAACATATGTAGGATGGATATATGCCTTTCCATTCGTTGTCAGGACAAAATATTTCTTTTCAATGCTTTTATACAGGGAAACGCGTCTTACATCCCCTTTTCCATATACATAAGATGGCCGTAAGACCGTATATGGTATCCTTCCCTCGCAGACATTTATAATCCCCAGTTCTGCAAGCATCTTTGTTTCGGAGTAAGCGTCCTTTGGCGCGTATGGCTCGTCTTCCCCGGAAGACCGTTTCCCAAGACCAACCACAAACGGCGCACTGCACAGTATGAACTGTTTCACCCCATACTGAATCGCCAGTTTTGCTAACTTCACTGACGCCATGTAGTTTACCTGATAAAAATATTCATATGGTATACCATAATGGCCCAACTGTGCTGCCATATGAATCACAACATCCACACCATCCATCCGGCGCCCCAGTTTTTCAATTTCCTGTAGATCAAGCACAATATTTTCGACTTTTCTGTCAAATAAATTCTCAGCTATTGGCTTCCGGGTAACGCATAAAACATCATATCCTTCCTGTAATAAACGTTCGACTAAATTTTGTCCTATGAACCCTGTTGCCCCGGTCACTAATATCTTCATGTTTTATTCTGCTCCTTTACCGCGTATGTCCTATTTTTCCTAATATAAAAAACTCCCAACATAAGATAACCTCATATCTTACATTGGGAGTTTCCTGTTTATCTTTTATGATATCTGCACTGCTGCTCTATGCCAGTATCTTATTCAGCATGTTACTGTGATTCTCAACCGTCTGTTTCAGGACGTCGATATCTGCACTCATTTCTTCAATATGTTCCGTACTGTCCAAATATCTTTTCGAAGTGTCAAGATAACATTTTTCTATCGTATTGAGACGCGGTATTACCGTATTCTCCAACTGCACCACCCTGACATAGGTAAGTTCCGACTCCACTTTATCCAGCCGGGCATAAATCGGCGCCAGTTTCTGATCAAATTTTTGTTCCAGTTTCTCTTCCAGTTTTTGATCCAATTTCTCTTCTAACTTCTGATCCAGCAACTCTGATATTGCCGATAACATTTCTTTGTCTACCATTTCTTTGTCCTCCTTTTGTGTGTGCAGGCGGATCATCTGCTCCCCGCCTTCTCATTGTTTGTACATGAAATTCTGGCGAAAAGCCGGACGCCAAAGTAACAGGCGCAACGCACATCTGACGTAAGAACTTACTGTGCGGAATTGATTTCATGTTTTTACTATATCACGCATCAGGAGGAAACGCAAGTACCATTTAATTAAAACGTTTTTTCGTTTATTCAGTCTTTCATCCCCTGTAAGATATGAAATTGTCAAAGTACGCTTTCTCCATCATCCCGGCCTGCACTTCTCCCTGCGCAGGTATTTCCTGCTATATCTTTGTCCGCCCGTCTGTCTATGTTCTCTCACAGAAACTGTCTATCTTCTCAACCATCCTGTCCCAGTCAAACCGGTCCGCCGCCTTCTTAACGTTCTCTACAAACTCCTGTTCTCTGTCCTGCAGGAAATAATTTACCACCGCCTCAGAAAGAGCTCCC
Source organism: uncultured Lachnospiraceae bacterium (assembly GCA_947037115.1). Classification (GTDB taxonomy): domain Bacteria; phylum Bacillota; class Clostridia; order Lachnospirales; family Lachnospiraceae; genus UBA3282. Next base: position 9,458 of record CAMQTN010000023.1, on the reverse strand, counting down.
GGATTCCTGGATTCCACTACATATCCCGTCCTGCCGTCCTCTACCACATCGGGCAGCCCTCCCACGTTTGTCACAACAACCGGTTTTTCAAAACCATACGCAATCTGCACTATGCCGCTCTGGGTCGCTGATTCATATGGCAGTACCACCAGATCACTCGCGGCAAAATACTGTTCCACCTCATGATCGGGAATATATTGGTCGAACACTTCCACACAATCAGAAATGCCATTGTCCTCAATCATTTTCATATAATCCTGTTTATCGCCGTTAAAGGAACCCACTACCAGAAGCCTGATATCCGCAATTTTGTTTTTGATACTCTGCATGGCCTGCAAAAGGTATTTCAGTCCCTTGTACTCCCTTACAAATCCAAAAAAAAGCAGTACCCTTGTATCGCATGATATATGCAGCCTGTCCCGCGCCTGCTGTTTCGACATATTCTCTAATTTAAACGCGTTGTAGGTCGGATGTGGGTTATATCTGAAATCCGCGTTTCCTTTAATTGCCAGGAGATCTCTCTCGTCGCTCATGGAATGTACGATAAAAGCGTCTGCCCGTTTCAGCGCCAGCTTCGTCAAAGATCGGTCAAGCACAAACCGCTCATGCGGAAATACGTTATGGCAGATACACACTTTTTTTACTTTTTTTCCGAGTACGCTCTCCAAAATCCAATAGCATGGGGCAAAATACGGATGCCACCACTGTATAATTACCAGGTCAGGCTGCTTTCTTCTGATTGTCCTTCCCACCTTCGCAATATTAAACGGATTTGCCGTATTGATCAGAAATTCCGCTCCCTCCACGCGAAACATATCATCATCGAAATCCCTTTGTTCTTTTTTGAAAAAAATTTTTGGATACTGCATCTTGTACGATATCATTTCCACACTATTCTCTTTTGACAGCGCCCGGTATAAAAGGCTGGAATAGTGAGCGATACCGCCTTTGTATGGATATACCGGCCCAATTAAAACAATATTTTTCATAATCTGTACTTCCTGTAAAACAAAATTACAGATACCTTCCGCCCATACAGGATTTTCACAATCGTAATCACAGAATTTCTTAACCACACTTTTAAGAAGGACATAAGGCATCCACCGCACTCTTTTAACAAACTCTGCTCCGGATTGTGAAAATCCCGTATGGGTAGAAAATACTCGATATCAGTAATCCGTTCTCTCTGTTTCTTCCTCTGTTTTCCGCTGCATATATGCTGCATCATATTCCGCTTTTCTCGCATGGTACTGGGTATCCTGCAGGATCTTCCTGTTGGCGGCAATCACATCCGCCATAAGCCCGATCATAAAGGTGAGGAATCCAATGATAATCAGCGTGCATCCCAATATGAGCGACTGCACGTGTCCTCCCGCGCTTCCGAGCGTCATATAATACAAAAAACGAAGCCCGATCAGAATGCCTGCTGCCATGGGCGCAACAGCCAGATATGTAAAACATTTCAGCGGTTTGTACATCATGTATGCCCGCAAAATGGTCAGCATGCTTTTCTTCACATAAGCCCAGATACTTTTAAACAACCTGGACGGACGTAATTCCGCATTGGTTCGCACCGGCACGCTGGTGATCGCCATTCTCTCCCTTCCGGCCTGCACGATAGTCTCCAACGTGTATGTATAGTCGTTCACGACGTTGATCCGCATAGCCGCATCTCTGCTAATCGCCCTGAAGCCGCTCGGCGCATCAGGAATATCCGTATTGGATGCCTTGCGCACAACCCAGCTTCCGAAATGCTGTAACTTCTTCTTGATGTAAGAAAAATGCTCTGTATCGTCAATCGGTCTTGCGCCGATTACCATATCCGCCCTGCCGTCCAGAATCGGCTGAATTAATTTCTGGATGTCATCAGCGCGGTACTGGTTGTCTGCATCGGTGTTGACAATGATGTCCGCGCCGTTTCTGAGACACCCGTCCAGCCCCGCCATAAAGCCTTTGGCCAGCCCCTTATTCTGTTTAAAGCAAACGATATGGTGCACGCCCCACCGCTTTGCCACTTCCACGGTATTGTCCAGGCTTCCGTCATTGATGATTAAATATTCTATTTCATCGATCCCCTCCAACGTCCGCGGCAGATCATTCAACGCGACTTCCAGCGTTTCCGCCTCGTTGTAGCAGGGAATCTGAATGATCAATTTCATCTGTTGCACCTCTTTCTCACTCTGTCAGAAATAGAATGAAATCTTTGCTCTCAAAACATTTCCTGTATCTTTCTTCCATCTCCTCGACGTGCCCGCATTCAGGAGCCGCGATAATATATCCTTCCTCCGGCAGAAGTTCCTCCAGAGTTATGCCTTCCGCATCCTCCGGCGTTATGACCGCTATTTTCCTGTCCCGCATGGCAAACTGCAGCAAATCGATATATGGGATGCTGCCGTCAGACAAATAGCTGACCGGCTTCCCGTCATCCGCTATGTAATCGCAGACCCGCAGATCATATTCGTTTATATCGTTAAAAAACCGGGTGTATTTCCTGTTCAGGCATAGCGTCAGCATAAGCTCCATCAGCAGGACGCCGCCCAGCACATAAGGATATTTACCGGAACGTTTTCCAAGGCAGATACATCCTGCCACAATCCCCATAAGCAGGATTCCGAAGAAAAATCCTTTCCAAAGCTCCGACCAGATATCGTATGTCCAGTCATATGACAGATAACTGATTCCCGGCGCCATAAATCCCTTCATAAGATCCAGTCCGCTATGCAGTGCCGCGCGTAAAGTTATGGCAAACAGAACCACGGAAATTCCAACATTAATCAGAAATACTTTCATGGGATGTCTGGTTTCCCTGAACGCAAGAACGCCGATTCCCATAAAAACCGGAAGAAGATAATCCGTGTATCTTCCATATACAATGTGATCCAGCCTGTCCGGATTCATCATGAAAATTGCTGATATCATAAACTGTCCCAGAAAGGCAAGTATTAGAAAAAGAGCCAGGTATTCATTTCTGTTACGATAAGATTCCTCCGTCCTGTTTCTTAACCCGTCAATCAGCTTTGTAACCTGTCTGGCAACTGCGTATACCGCCGGATAAAGCAGTCCAAAAGATGCCTGTCCGAGATAATACAGTTTTCCCGCAATGCTGACAGCCAGTTGTTTTATCCCCTGTACAGTCAGTATTTCTTCTATTTTCCCAATCTGTCCGGCATAATCGTTTATACCAAGGCGCGAGGCATCAGCCACTGCATACACTGTTTCTTTGACCACAGATTTGATCCACATGCTTCCCATCATTCCGGCCACAAGCACCGCCATGCATATAAGCAATATCTTCCGATAAGACGGCGTCCTCCATGCAAAACATATAAGCGTCAGTATCGCCGCTGCCAGCACGCCGACCGTTCTCATATGGATACAGTACAGATAGAGAAGCGCCAGCATAAACAGCACAGTCCTCAACATATTCGGTTTTTCAAGCACCAGCAGCAGCGCATAGCATATGAGCACATACATGAACGTCATAAGCGCTTCCGCCATGGTAGTCTGTGCATAAAACGACCATGCCGGATAAAACAGCGCTGTTCCCACAGCCACTATGGCCTGCCCCTTTTTTCCACTCACATCTGCCCCGGAATGCAGATATTCCGGAATATATAATCTTCTGTAAATGCCCCATAATAAAACAGCAGCGCTGCACTGCAGCAATATATTGACCGCTATGGCCGCCCGGTATGCCGTGATACTGTCCTGAAAAATACGCAGGACAGGAGCCAATATCAGACTATATCCAAAGGAGTAATAGTACCCAAGCGAGGCCGCTTCAGACCAGTCATATCCAAGGAGCCTGCCAGCACACGCCCAGTAACCAAATTCATCCGGATAGATAATAAATCCATATATCTGACGGACCTGAAACTGGAAGATGCAAAAAAGCAGCGCCGAAAAAAGCAGAAAGTGCCGGAAGAAGAATTGATCCCTTCTTCCAGCCTCCGCGTATAATCCATTAGTATTTAATGATTGCATATGCGCCCTGTCCGCCTGTTGTCTCAAAGGTAACCGTGTCAGGATTGCTATCTGTATCCTGCAGAACGGATACTGCTCCGCCGGGACGTACACATACTACTGCAAACGTTTTCCCATCCTGCGCAAAGGACCTGGGAACGCCTACTTTAACGGCAATTTTATTCCCCTCTTGGGAAAGCAGCGCAAACTGCCCGTTCGCCTTCTTGCCAATTTCGATATTAAAGCAAGGGCCGACAGTCCCGCCGACTGCTGCTGCCGCATTGTCAATCACAGCCTGCGCGAGAAAACTTTTCTTCGCATCCATGTTGTAGAATCTTGCATAAGGGATTTCCCCTGCCGCCAGCCCATAACTTCCGGCAATATCCGAAAGGCCGGTAGTAATCGCTGTTCCGTTTAAGCAGGTTGCAAGGTAAACGCCCTGCACAGTCGTTGTAACACCCGAAACCGAACTTGTTGTCGGAATATCAGCAATACTGCTTACACTGCCTGTCCCGGATTCACCGCCGCCTGCCGCGATTGCCTCGTTGACTGCATCAAGCACCTTGTCTTCTGCCGTCTTATGACTGCTGCCTGAACCGCTTGAGCTGCTTGACGAATTATTGCCATAGTCGTTACCATAGTTTGAGCCGGCAAATGCACTCATGGAAGGTGCCGCCACAAGAGCCACCGTCAATGCGCCCGCCACCATTTTTTGAATGAATCTTAATTTCATTCCTCTCTCCTCCTTTTAAAATAGTTTATTTGCGTCGCAGTATCGCAAATCACTGCGTAACCGCCATGTTTTACATCCGCAATGTCTTATGAAATGAATTTTTCTCAAAATTCTTTCATAAAACAGCCTATTTTATGAAGCAGGAGGAACCTCCTACAGATTCCTGTTATTTGTACCGTCTATTGCCTTATTGACGGTAAATTTGACGTTTTATAGAACAAAAAATTATACCGTTCCATCATCTTTTTCTTCTGTTGTATTGTAGAGTGAACATAAAGATTCAATGTTACTTTGATATCACTGTGCCCTAACAGTTCACTCAGGCTTTTGATATCCAGTCCCATACAGACACATCTGGTTGCAAAAGAATGCCGCAGCATATGAAAATTGAAATACTCCAGGTTACATTTGATCAGAATGCTTTTAAACCGATACTGTATCGTCCGCGGTTCTGCCCACGGATTTTTTACCCCGCTGATGACATACTCTGTATCAGCCTTTTGATAAACCCGTAATATCGTAACAATTTTGGGCGGAAGGGGAATGGCACGGACAGAATCGAAAGTCTTCGGTGACTGTTCCATAATCTGAGTTGCCCTTTTCTCGTCAGATGCCCCCTTTTTCTCTTCTTTTACCCGGATAAGATTTCTTCTGATATAAATGATTCCTTCCTCTACATTGATATCCTTCCACTTAAGCGCACTCAGTTCTCCTATGCGTATGCCCGTATGAAACGCGATCAAAATTCCGAGACAGGTGTCTTCCTGGCAATGACCGATCAGATATTTTTCCAACAAAATCAGAGAGCTTTCATCGGGCAGTTCCATATGTCCCACATTTTTCTTTCTGGTAACGGGATTTCTCGGAACAGGGATATTGGTTTCATATTTTTGATTCACATATGCCATAATTCTGCCGACAGTGGCACAGATTTGAAACAGATAGTTATTGGATAAAGGTTTGTCTGATTTCTGCCCCCTGACACACATGACAAATTCCTCCATGACCTGACTGTTGATTCTGTCGATGGAAATATCCTGCATACAGGGAATGATGTATTTTGTCACCAATTGACAGTAAAAAGCGTATGTTCCCGGTTTCCACTCCCTTTTCTTTGACTGTAACCACAGTTGTGCCGCGCTGCCCAGCGGCATACCGCAAAAGGATACATTCTGCATCTGCCGCGCAAGGATCATTTTCTCCTTAATCTCTTTATATGTTTTCCCATATATTGACTGATATTTATTTTTTCCAGTCAGCATGTCCTTTTTCTGAATCCTTCCTTCCCATCTCCCGTCTTTTCTCTTATAAATGTTTTCTCCTTTTTTTGGCATAACAAACTCCTTTCTTTTGACGTTACTTTTGACGGCTAAAAACATAAACTCTATTCCCAGGAGTGCGAAGCAAAGGCCGTTTCCACTTAAAAAGTCCTCCTTGAACACATTTTTTAGCCAAACCTATTGATTTTTTTATAAAAAAAGAGTAATATAACACAAGATTCACAGTACATATTTCTTTTTTCTACATATACAGTTTTCGCAAAATAGGCTGTTTTGCGAAACGGACTAAAGGCATTGAAAAAGCGGAGAGATTTTACACTCTCCGCTTTCTGTTTATTACCCTGCCACAATATGAGTCGATACAGGATGCCCGTTTTACGGCCTCTGAATCTGAAAAGTATCCGCAAGCAACAGCCAGTTGGGACGGAAGAACCTCATGATCTGCCAATAGCCCATCCCACGCAGGCCATACTCCGGCAAAAGAGAAAATTTTGCCTGATAACTTCTTACATCCTCAAACCATACCTCATGAAGCTGTCCGTCCTTTTCATACTGAAAGAAAGGCGACATTGCCACCTCGTCAAACTGAATGGGAACTCCCGCCTCTATGGCAATCCGTACAGCCTCCTGATTGCTTACGGTAGTTGCCCGGGAGGATCCCTGAACAAAAGGCAGCGTCCAGTCGTAGCCATAGTTCGGAATCCCCAAATCGATTTTGGAAGGCGCAATGCGCGTGACGGCATATTCCACCACCTGACGAACCTTGTTGACAGGAGCCACAGCCATGGGCGGACCGTAAGTATACCCCCACTCATAGGTCATAAGCAGAACACTGTCAGCGGCTTCTCCCAGCAGACCGTAATCCTTTCCCTCATAGAGAAGCCCTTCCTGTGTGTCGGAAGTCTTGGGCGCCAGCGCCACCGAAACATGATATCCGTAAGGGGAAAGAAGATTCCTGACATCCGCCACAAAATCGGCAAAGGCAATCCGATCTTCCGGGCGGATATACTCAAAATCAATATCCACACCCTGAAAGTTTTTTCTTTGGACAGTGTCCAGAAGATTTGCGAGAAGATTTTCTTTGGCAGTCTGGTCGTTTACCACGGCAGTAATCAGAAGGTTGTTAAAATTCCCGTCAGTCCCAAACGGCGTCAGGGTAAGAACAGGGCGCACCCCCTCCATAAGCGCGGCGCTGATCATAAACGAATCATCCAACGTCGGCGGTACCAGCTCCCCGTCCGTAGTAAACCCGTAAGAAAAAACAGACAGGGAAGACAGATAAGGCAGCGTCTCATTTAAAGTGCTCTGTTGAATAAAAGGATACGCATAGCCGTTCACCCATGCGGGATAAGAAGGTGCGGCAGTCTCCCCCGAAGATAAAAGAAGCGCCTGCCCCACCGCCAGAGGATAAGGATATACAAGCTGATTGTTATATATAACGGAAGATACCGCAATTCCATGGCTTTCAGCGATGGAATCTACGGTATCTCCTGATTTTACCACATATATTTCCATAGAATATTCCTATAGGCTTTTGCTCTATTCTATGCAGAAAACGAAGCGTGAACACAAATTTCCAAGAAAAGTACAATGCAGGGTTTCCTTTTCAACCTGATTTCCTTCTTCCTACTATATTTGTTGACGTAAAATCACATTTCAATCTTTTCTATCCTGCATTGGTGTTTTCTGCTTTTCTTCTCATAATTGATTCCGACAAGCAAAATATTTCCTTTATACTCTTTAAGGGCTGACACATATCCCTTACTCTTAATCTGGCTTATCGCTCCCTCAGCAGTTTTATCCCATTTTAGTTCCAAAACCAATGCCGGATTTAAAGATGTACGTTTAGGAAGGAAAACCATATCCGCAAATCCGTTTCCTGCAGGCAGTTCTCTTACAAGGGTATAATCTCTGCAAGCACTGTAATATGCCAATGCAATCACGCTACTCAAAGAAATCTCATTATTATATATCAGACTGGAAGTATTTTGCATATGGACTTCCTCTATCATCCTCGCAACAGCTTTTTCATCCATTGCCAAAGTCGCTTTAAGCAATGCTTCTGATGCGTTGACCGCCTTCATTACTTCCTCCCACCCATCATTTCTAATTGCTCGCAGAAAAACACTTCTTACCTCATCATTTGGAATAAAAACTTTTTTCGTTTTACTGTCATAAGCCATATATCCCATATGAATCAGCAGTGTAATTACATCATCTGCGGAGTTGAACGAAGTAAAATCGTTTTGAAATGATTCCACATCAATACTGCATCTCTGACCGCCCAGCATATCTACGATCAGTTGCCTTAGTCCATCAAAATCCATTGCAATATACGTCATCAACGACTCATATGTCTCTGTTCCAGACCAATAATTTCCAAATTCCCCGCTATCTACAGCTTCAACCACAGAATTAGGACCATAAATATGTCCTATTTTTTCAAAATAATATCCGTCATACCATCTTTGCATTTCTTTAAATGGCATACCATGTTCTTTACAAATAGTCTTTACCTCTGTCTCTGTAAAGCCAACATACTCCGCCATCTGCCTAGGGCTGACCATTGTATGCTCCCGGAAATTATTTAAGGCCGACTGTGTACCATACTTCTTAATTGGTAAAATCCCCGTAATATAAGCAAGTTTTAAAAACGCCCCTGACGGCGTCCCTTTAAACAACCCCCTTAAAAGATTAATATATTCTTTCTGAAGATTTTCGTTATTTTTGTCCTCCCGGAATAAGCAATCCCACTCATCAATAATAATGATAAACTGTTCTTTTGTCTTAGCATTAATTTTAGCCAATACAGAAGGCAATGAAATGTCCGTGTCCAGGACACATTCCTGATATTCCTTTCTTAACTCGGCTATCACCTGTTCCTGAATATAACTCACCACTTTAAGAGTTGAATTTCTCTTCATTTCCTCAAGCGCGTTTCCATACATCCACTGGATATCCAAAAAGATTACATTATACTTATTTAAATGCACTTTGAAAAATTCATTCTGGCTTATTTTAAGTCCTGCAAACAGCTTTTCAGAATGACAGCCTTTACTGTAATACGCTGACAGCATAGTTACCGCCATTGTTTTTCCAAATCTCCTTGGCCTGCTGGAACAGATCAGCGGTCTGTCTTTTCCGATACGGCTATTCGTATATTTAATCAATTCCGTCTTATCCACATATAGTTCAGAATTAATGGAAACGGCAAACTGTTCATTGCCTGGATTTAAATATATTCCCATACCTATACACTCCCTGCTGTTTAAAATGCATTCTATACATAACAGTAATAATCATTTTGTGCAATACTCTTATTAATGCACTTATTGATATCTTCCTCGCGTTTAGCATTCCAATCCTTGGGATAATATGTCGCTTCAATCATGGTAAGTGTAAGTCCCGCTATTTTTGATATAAATACAGGATTAATCATATTATCAACCATCATTTGTATTACCATATTTTTAATTGGCTCC
>CAMQTN010000022.1 GCA_947037115.1 uncultured Lachnospiraceae bacterium | reverse complement strand
CATGCAAGGGAATGCATGAAGCATCGGAATAATAAAATTTATTCCTCACCGCTGACTATTTCCTTATAAATTTGACTGTTATATTTGTTTATGCTAATATAGGAGCTAATATATTTTCAAAGCCATGACATATCACTAACTGTTCGGAAAGATATCCGGCCTGAAGCATCTCTACCATTTCCGTATCTTTTGCATCAGGCAGCGATCCCACAAAAGAGGAGAACCCATGAATACAACACAACCTACCATAACAGCCGCCATCTCTGCCGAAGCCATATCTGTTGAAGCTTCCGCCAATACTTCTATGGAAACTTACGATAACCTTTATTCCAAAGGAGATTATGGCACATTGGATTATCCGGTCAACGCTCGTCGTCTGGATCTGCGCAAGTCTTATATGAACTGGATTCGCTGGCACTGGCACGAGGAGATGGAAATTCTCATTGTGGATCAGGGCATTGCAGAGGTTTCCACGGACGACGCCACCTACCTGATTAAACCGGGGCAGGGACTCATCGTCAACCAGAACGTCATGCACTGTATCCATGCCCATAACCAAAAAAAGTGTACCTTTTTTTCGCTGATCTTTCATCCTGATTTTATTTTTGGCCACAGAAACAATTATCTGCAGACAGAGTACCTGCTGCCGATGCAGAATTACCACCTTTTCAAAGCTTTTTTCCTGGATGAGAGCGCGCCTTGGCACGAGCGCATGTTACAGACCTTAAAAGAAGTAATAGACTTAAATCTGACTCAGAAGTTCGGCTACGAAATTGCCACGAAAGGGTATCTTTGCCATTTCTGGGTAGAATTGCTGCATCAGCTTCCGCAGCCGGAGACGCCCAAAGTCTCCTGCATATCCTCGGATGAATTGCGCGTCAAAGAAGCAATGCTGTTCATCCGGACACACTATGCAGAACCGTTGACACTACAGGAAATTGCCGACAGCATCCACGTCAGCAAAAGCGAGTGCTGCCGATGCTTTTCGAGGACCCTGCAGATGAGTCCTTTCGAGTATTTGATGAAGTACCGTATTTATGAATCCACAAAAAAACTGATGGATTCCGAACAGGCTTTCGGATCCATCGCTGACCTTGCCATCTCTGTAGGCTTTAATAACACAAGCTATTTTAACAAGCTCTTCAAAAAGTTCCTGGGCTGTACGCCTACCTATTACCGGACACACAAAGTTCTGCATGCGGAGTCAGAGCGGGGCAAATTTTCCTATTTTCTGTAAGGGACTTACAACTGCCGGACCGGGATGGCTATTTTTTCCTGCCGGACAGCAAAAAAGCACACGCCGCTGTATGCGCCCGACTCATATAGCTTTCCGAGTATCTCCCGCATCCGCTGGTCCAGTCTGTGATACAGCACAGGCCTCTCCCAGCGGATGCCCGCCAGATATTCCCGCTGTCGGTTATTCAGGCAGGAAAGCGGTGTCTCCCCATTTTGACTTTTATGGTCAATACAAAAAAGTGCAAAATCACAGGACATGAAACTATAATCGTCCCCGTTCTCTTCACACTTTCTATACAACAGCTCTGTCAGTTTTCCGTCCCGTCTGGGATCATAGACAAATTCTCTCCATGGAAAATCCTTTAATTTTGCTCCCTTTTCCCGCTGCGACATCCCTGTCAAATCCGCCATATCCGTCATATTATTTTGACTATTACGGTCAACGACTGTTTTTCGCAGCGTCCGCCTCCCATAGGCGTCCTGCTCCTGTACAAACTGTGTCTGTTCCTCAAACAGCGCGTCGGAGGGCTCTTTGCGCAAAAGTACACGGCTCTGATAGAGATGTTCCATCATGATCCGCTGCGCCTTCTCCCTGGATGTGGGATAATTCAGCCGCGCCACAATCTGATCCAGCGTACAGCCGCTGTTGACAAGATGTCTGACCGCACCGCCGCAGGCCACATCCGTGGCAAAATTCGATAGCGCGTTCTGAAAATATTCGGGCTTGTCCATATGACATATCCTCCCCTAAATTCCTGTCTTACTCCACCATACGGCAGCCCTTTCTGTGGCAGACCTTTGTCTGCCATCATCCACAATAGCCGCCTGTCAGATTCGCTGCCTGCAAATATCCGACAGACAGCATCTGTCACAATAAGGCTTTGTCCGCGCGGTACAGACCTCCCTGCCATGCAGGACAAACCGGTGGCACAGATCGTTCCCCTCCCCGGGCGGCACAATCTTCCACAGCGCCATCTCCACCTTCTTCGGCTCTTTGATATCATCCACCAGACCGATGCGGTTACACAGACGGATACAATGCGTATCCGTGACGATCGCCGGTTTGCCGAACACATCCCCCATAATCAGGTTGGCGCTTTTTCTGCCCACGCCGGGCAGTTTTAACAGCGCGTCGAAATCGTCCGGCACCTGCCCTCCATATACCTCTTTGATCTGCTTCATGCAGGCGCTGATATCCCTGGCCTTGCTCTTACCCAGTCCGCAGGGATGAACGATGGCCTCTATTTCCTCCACCGGCGCTGCCGCCAGCGCATCCACATCCGGAAATTTCTCATAAAGTTTTTCCACCACCACATTAACTCTGGCGTCGGTACACTGGGCCGCCAGCCGCACGCTGACCAAAAGTTTCCATGCCTCGTTGTAGTCCAAAGTACACCCCGCATCGGGGTATGCCTGTTTCAATCTGTCTATTACGGCAAGCGCCAGTTCTTTTTTTCTCATTTGTCCCTCCATTCCGAAGCATTCTATGCTGAGGAACGCGGGCAGAATATCAGATTCTGCTCTGCGATCAAGAGAATTTGTGATATTTCTGGACAAATTCCGGGTTGAATAAATTGCTCATCAGAGAATTTATTCAACCTTTTTCCTCCTCAATGCGCTGACAGCCGCCATGCTCACCACCAGATATCCGATGATGGACACCACTGAAGATTCTATGCCGAATTCTCCGCCGGTAAGCAGGAAAGACCGTGTATCCAGCACATAGCTGCAGATGGCATACCCGTTCGGCTCTGTACCGATGGTCATCCCGCCGCCTATCATAATCATGTTCCAGAGTGCATGCACAACCGCGCTGTTCCAAATGGAGCCTCCTTCCAACGCTATCAGCGAGAACATGACGCCCGCCATGGTTCCCGCAATCATTACCTGCACACAGCTCAACAGACTGAAATTCATACCTATGATATGCAGCGACGCAAAGAGCACGGAGGGCGCGCATATTCCCACTGCCATGCCGAATTTTTTAATCACCGCATTCATGAGAAGCCCGCGGAACAGCAATTCTTCCACAAAACCGGCCCCCAGTCCCGCCAGAAAAACACCTCTGGTCACAAATGCCGCCTTCGTCCCGGCGTCCAGCGGATCAGAGGCAAAATGCCCCGGAAGGAACAGATAAACCGCACTGACCAGTACCGGAAGAAGAACCGCCGCCACCACCCACCTGATCTGAATCCTGCATTTTGGTATCAGGAATGCCTCCATTTCCGTTTTCAAAAATTTAGTGCCAAAAAGCCTCACCATAAGATAAGCCGACACTGCGTAGAGAAGCCCTCCGACTATATGATACAGCCACGCTGGAACGCCAGCCATGGCAAGAAGGCTCATCACAATTCCCTGCGACAAAACTGCCGACAGAACCAAAAAGGCAACGCTGACTGCAATAGTCAAAACCAGTTTTCCTGTTTTCATCCCATCTCTCCCTTTCCGCGCGGCCTGTCCGTCCAATTGGCCGCTCTCCTGTCCTCTATAACGGAATTGATTGATGGATGTCTTCATCTGTCAGCCATTTCGCCATCCCATCCTTATCATTTACGGCATGATTCCCTGATACAGCCCGCCCTAAATCTTTAATTTGGCAAGCAGGTCACCCAGACTGGTGGAAACTGACTCCCCGGAGGTGTACTCCTGCGGCGCGCTGTCCTCGTCCACCTGTGCCGTTATCTCCTCCAGCGCTTTCATGCTCAGACTCACTTTATTGTCATTGGTGTTTAAAATTTTAACCTTAACTTTCTGCCCTTCTTTCAAGACCTCTCCTGGCTTCTTGATTCTTCTCTGCGATATCTGGGAAATGTGCACCAGGCCGCTGATACCGTTTCCAAGATTCACAAACGCGCCGTAGGGCATAAGGCTCTCCACCACGCCCTCCATCACGGTTCCCGGCGCCATCATGGATATCCGGTGCCTGCGCTCCTCAGCTTCCTGCTCTCTGGCTACCGCCTTCCCAGAAAGAACCACTTTGTTTTTCTCCCGGTCCACGGTGATCACCTTTACCTCAATCTCTTTTCCGACCCATGCTTCCACATCCTCCACATAGTCGGTAGAAAGCTGGGACGCAGGAATAAACGCCCTCATTCCTTCCAGATAAGCCACCACACCGCTCTTTACACTCTCCCTGATGCGAACCTTCACAATGGTCTCCTCATTCAGCATGGTCTGCAGCTTATCCCATGCAAGAACGTCGTTGGCTTCCTTTTTGGAAAGCTCAATATTTCCCTCCCCATCGTCCATATTGATTACGGTCGCTTCGATCTCATCACCCACGGCTATTTTCCCTGCCGAAAGAAAATCAGGGTCATTGCTCAGATTCTCCGCCTTGATGATCCCCTGCGCATAGTATTTCAGATCAAGGATGACTTCCTCCTCGTTCACATCAATCACCGTCCCCCTGATGATATCGCCCTCGCTGATCTTACGGAAGGAAGCCTCCAGCTCCCGCTCATAATCCTTCATGGTTTCCGTCGTTCCGGTTGCTGCCTCTTGTCCATTCTTTACTGTAGTGTTCTCCTTTTCTGCATCCATTTCCCTGTCCTCCATGATATGATTTTCAATTCTGCCCTTCTGTTTCATTCCCCATATCGGGGTCTTTTCTTACTTATTCGGAAAAAACCAGGCGCCGCGTCCCGGAACAGACCGATGGCGTCGAGACTGTTCTCACTTTTTCCCGGAAAAAATCCCGTCGATAAACTTCTTGATGTCCGCCTCCGGCATGGACTTAAGCAGATACCCTCTGGGCTTTAACGCCATAACCTTTTTGACGCTCTCCGCGTCTCCCCTGCCGGTCAGGAAGACGACAGGAATATCCGCTATCTCCTCGTCCATACGAATCATTTCAAGAGTCTGTTTTCCGTCACAGACCGGCATTTCATAATCCAGCAGAACCAGATCCGGCCTGTTGCGTGTCAAAGTCTTGATGGCTGATATGCTTGAGCTGCTCTCCGTCACCTCGTAATCGTTCCCCAGAAGATTGATCATATTCTTTCGCATAAAGTCGGAATCATCCACCACCAAAATCTTCTTTTTCCTGTTCTCTCCCGCAAGATAGTCTTTTATCTGATTCATGGCATTTTCCGCGTTCAGCGAAGTCACAATTTTCCCTTTCAGGGAATCGTTGGTCATGATACAGAATGTAAAATACCCTGATCCCGTGTCAAACAACAGGCTACAGGAGGGATGTTCCCTTTCAAATGCTTTCACAAGCTGCTCATGGGTCATCAACGCTTCACTCTCCAGCTCATACTGGCCAAAGTTTGAAAAACACTCTTTGATTTTTTCAATGAACTGCCTTGAAAGATACCTGATGATATTGATCACCATATCATCCACTTTCAGGTACTGCGTGTTCATAAGTTCACTGACCATCTTCAGGATCAGTCTCTCCTCAAAGCTGAGCAGTATCTCCCATCTTTCCTTCTTCGCTCCCCGGTAGACAAAACGACAGCAGAAGACCTTTCCAAACTCCTCTCCGCCGTACTGCCTGCTGACCGTTTTCCCTTTCATCCGAAACAAATCCGAGATAAGCTGAATAATCGTCTGTTCCAGCGCATCCAGCTCCTCTGCCTTTGGCAGAGCCGACCATTTACTCATTTTCCTGCCCGTAATCGCCAGATCCTCCGTCTGTGTATGTGCAACCATCCAGCCGATACTGACGCCCAGAAAATGCCGGATAGACTCCTTTGCGTATTCCGTCTCCTCCAGCTCCGCTTCCAGAGAAGGCAGCGTGATATTCTGAAAATCATCATGCAGATGCTTATGTACCTCATAATCGCCGTATTCAATAGACTGCATGTACGCCTCTTCATGCTGGAAATGTTCACGGGTATGATTCCTGAGATATTTGACGCCTTCACGGCACGCCCACTCTTCCTTACCCTCCTGCTGACTGAGCGCCAGTAATTTGTTAACCGTTGAGAAAAGCTTCTTATGCTCCTTGTCAAGAAAATCTACGCCGAGTTCGTATCTCTTGTTCCATACAATAGTGTTCACGACTATCCTCCTTCACAAATACATTTGCCTCTATTGTACACCGATTAGATTCCTACTGTAAACTATCAGTTTTTCGATGTCCTGACCGGCGGACGCCGCATACTTATTCTGATTTAAGAAAGAAATTAAAAAAGGGAGTTCACTACCGTGCCTCCCCATAAACCAGTCCGGATCAGTTTTCTCCCATCTTCACCAGTTTTGCGGCCTGGTCCGCCGCTATACACGCGTCAAGGATCTCCTGAATATCTCCGTTCATCACTTTGTCGAGCTTATAGATCGTCAGGTTGATGCGGTGGTCGGTGACACGCCCCTGCGGGAAGTTGTAAGTCCTGATCTTCTCCGAGCGGTCTCCTGTGCCGATCTGGCTTCTGCGAAGCTCCGCCTCCGCGTCGTGGCGCTGCTGCTGCTCCATATCATAGAGTTTCGCGCGAAGCAGGGCGAAAGCCTTCGCCTTATTTTGAATCTGGGACTTCTCGGTCTGGCTGTACACCACAATCCCTGTCGGATAATGGGTCAGGCGCACCGCCGAATCCGTGGTGTTGACACACTGGCCGCCGTTTCCGGAAGCTCTCATAACGTCGATACGGATATCCTTATCCTCAATCACAATGTCAATATCCTCATCTACCTCCGGCATCACCGCCACGCTGATGGTGGAGGTGTGTATCCGCCCGCCGGACTCTGTCTCAGGCACACGCTGCACCCGGTGCACACCGCTCTCATATTTCAGGACAGAGTACGCCCCCTGACCGGTCACCATAAAGGTAACGCTCTTCATGCCGCCGATCCCGATCTCCTCCGCTTCCATGGTCTCCACCTTCCAGCGCCGTCCCTCCGCATAGTGCACATACATACGGTAGATTTCCGCCGCAAAAAGGGCCGCCTCATCGCCGCCTGCCCCCGCACGGATCTCCACGATCACGTTCTTGTCGTCGTTGGGGTCTTTGGGAAGAAGAAGGATTTTCAATTCATGTTCCAGCTCCTCCACACGCTTCTTTGCATCTGCCAGCTCTTCCTTGAGCATTTCCCGCATATCCTCATCGGACTCCTCGTCCAGCATAGCAAGGCTGTCCTCAATATCCTGACTGCACTTTTTATATTCTCTGTAGGCATTGACTATCGGAGTCAAATCACTCTGCTCCTTCATCAGCGAACGAAAACGTTCCTGATTCTCCGCCACAGAGGGCTCGCTCAGCTCATTCATGATCTCCTCAAATTTTCTGAGCAGATCCTCTAATTTGTCAAACATAACTACCTCCAACTGTACTATACAACATCCTGCACCGGTCTCTCATCATAACGCACACTCTTACCGGCTCTCAAAACCAGAACCGCTAACCGAACCAGCTCCCAAACACCACCCGGTCAAGTCCGGCAAAATCTTTTACCACCTGAATCTCGCGAAACCCTTCCTGTTCCATAATCTCCCGCACACTTCCCGCCTGCTCACAGCCGATCTCAAAAAAAAGCATGCCGCCGCCGTTTAAATAAGGCACTGCGTCCCCCGTTATCCTGCGGTAAAAATCAAGGCCGTCCACCCCGCCGTCCAGCGCCATCGCCGGTTCATGCTCCCGCACCTCCGGCATGAGGGTCAAAATTTCATCCCTCCTTATATAAGGAGGATTTGCCACAATGATATCAAATTTCACTCCCGTACTATCTTCTTTTTCCGGGCTGCCCCCCTCATTTTGCAAAAGCGCCTCAAAGAGATCCCCCTGCGCAAAGCAGGCCTTCATCTCCGGCCTTTCCCTCCGCAGCTTCTCATAATTTTCCTCCGCCACAGCAAGGGCCTTTGCCGACAGATCCACACCCACACCCGTACAGTCGTTAGAATAGTGTAACAGGCTTAACAAAATACAGCCCGAGCCGGTGCACATATCCAGTATCCGCATACCGTCATGGAGTTCTTTCATCACTTCCTCCACCAGCACCTCCGTATCCTGTCTGGGAACCAGCACGTCTTTATTGACCAAAAAAGTCAACCCCATAAAATCCTGCTGCCCTGTGAGATGCTGCAACGGCACATGGGCCGCCCGTCTCCCGATCAGATCACGGTATCTGTCATATTCTTCCACGGAAACTTCCCTGTCCCCGTGGGCAAGCAGGGTATTCCGGTCTGTACCGCAGACAAACTCCAGAAGGAGCCTTGCGTCCAGTGCAGCCTCGTCAATTCCGGCCTGCTCCAGCTCTTCTCTGCCCGTCACATATACGTCCTTATATATCTGTATCACTCGCTCCATTACTTCGGTTCTCCACAACGAATCATCCGTCAGGACTTTGTTCTGGCATCCTCCAGCCAGGAGTCATCCACCTCGTACCCGAAGGTATCAAACAAATACGCCTTCCAGTCAAACACCGCTTCCACCGCGGCGATGGCCACTTCCACCATACTCTCGTCGGGCTCTTTCGTGGTCAGACCCTGCAGCCACATACCGGGCGCCGAGATGATTCTCACAAGTATATTGTTGCTCTTTCCCGCAAGACGTATGATCTCATAGGAAATCCCCGCAATCACCGGAATCAGTGCAATACGGATCAGTACGCGGTAAACCGGATGATCCACCCTGATAAAGAAAAACAGGATCACACTGACGAGCATGACAAACAGAAGAAAACTGGTGCCGCATCGCCTGTGCTGTTTGGAACAGCGCATAACCTCCTTCACGGTAAGCGGCGCCCCCTTCTCGATACAGTTGATGCATTTGTGCTCCGCTCCATGATACATGTAAACCCGTCTGATGTCTTTCATCAGGGAAATCGCCAGCACATATCCCACAAAAATCAGTATCCGCAGAATCCCCTCCAGAACCGCCATAAAAGAGGCGCTTCTGATATATCCCTCAAACAGGGAAATGATAAAATAAGGCAGTACCATAAAAATGCCGATGGCCAGAACCAGTGAGACAAGCATCACCAGCCCGCTGAACACCTTTTCCGCCTTATCCTTAAAGATCCTGTTGAAAGCCTTGTCCGCCGCCGTCTCCTTCGTCTCCTCATCCTCATAGAAGGAAGCTGAAAAATTGAGAGAACGCATCCCCAGAACCAGGGAATCAATAAACTGAAAAATGCCTCTGACAAAGGGAATATCCAAAAGTTTACTGCCGTGTATGATCCCGTAATAGTGCTCGACTTCCACTTCGATCTCCCCGTTCGGCTTTCTCACCGCCACAGCGTACTGCTCTTTATTCTTCATCATAATGCCTTCCAGAACCGCCTGTCCGCCGATTCCGCAATACCGTTGTTTCTTTTTCGCCATTTTTTCTTTCCTCTATCGCCTTTTACCAAAACGCGTCATGCCTGATTCCCTGACCGCTGTACGGCCCGCATGCCGCCCGGCCGCGGCCTCCGAATGCCGGCCTGCATATATACCTGCGTATATATTAGAAAAGGTTGAGATAGACTCAACCTTTTTCTTACACTGCATTTATTTGTTTTCCACACCGTATTTCCGATTGAACTTATCAATACGGCCGCGAGCCTGTGCCGTCTTCTGCTGTCCTGTATAGAACGAATGGCACTTGGAGCAAACCTCCACATGAATCTCGGGCTTGGTGGAACCTGTCACAAAGGTGTTGCCACAGTTACATGTTACCGTCGCCTGATAATACTCAGGATGGATTCCTTCTTTCATCGCTATAGATACTCCTTTCTCAGCCTGCGAACTTACGCCCGGCGCGTAAGTCATAACAGCTTCGCTGTTATAAAATCAATTTTTCTGAAAGAATCTGTTTCTTTCAACTTCTCCTCATTTATACTCGAAAAACTGTCGTAAACCGACAGCTTTTACATTGTAGCATAGGATTTTCGGGTATGCAAGCCTTTTTTTACATTATTTAAATGAACTTCATCTTTTTGACCATGTTCACAAATTCCTGATTATTTCTGGTCTTTGCAAACAGATCCACAACCCGCTCCGCTGCCTCTTCCGCCTTCATACCGTTCAATGCCTTTCGGATGATATTGATCGCTTCCAGCTCGTCGGGATTTAACAAAAGATCCTCTCTTCTGGTGCTGGATTTCGGGATATCGATGGCGGGAAACACCCTTCTTTCGGACAGTTTCCTGTCAAGCACCATCTCCATATTGCCGGTGCCCTTGAACTCCTCGTATACCACGTCATCCATCTTGCTTCCCGTCTCCACCAGCGCCGTGGCCAGAATCGTCAGGCTGCCGCCCTCACGCATATTGCGGGCCGCGCCGAAAAACCGCTTGGGCATATGTAAGGCAGCCGGGTCAAGACCGCCGGACAGGGTCCGTCCGCTGGGCGGAACCACCAGATTATAAGCTCTTGTCAGGCGGGTAATGCTGTCCAGGAGGATCACCACGTCCTTCTTGTGCTCCACCAGGCGCTTCGCCCGCTCAATTACCATCTCCGACACTCTCTTGTGGTGCTCGGGCAGCTCGTCGAAGGTGGAGTAAATCACTTCCACATTGGGGCCCTCGATGGCCTCCTTGATATCCGTCACTTCCTCGGGGCGCTCGTCGATCAGCAGAATGATCAGATGGGCGTCCGGAGCCGTTCTGGTGATGGACTTCGCCACCTCCTTAAGCAGGGTCGTTTTGCCGGCCTTTGGCGGTGACACAATCATGCCTCTCTGTCCCTTACCCACAGGGCTGATCAGATCCATAATCCGCATGGCAACCGAGGAGCCCGGCGCCTCAAGCCTCAACCGCTCATTTGGGAAAATCGGAGTCATATCCTCAAAATTCACCCGGCGCGCCGCCACATCCGGCGCATAGCCGTTGATGGACTTCACATATAAAAGCGCGCTGAACTTCTCGTTCTGCGTCTTGATTCTCGTATTACCCTCCAGAATATCTCCCGTTTTCAGTCCGAAACGGCGGATCTGGCTGGGCGCCACATAGACGTCGTTCTCACCGGGCAGATAATTCTCACAGCGGATAAATCCGAAGCCGTCGCTCATGACCTCCAGAATGCCGCTCGCCGTAACGCCGCTGTCAAGTTCCGCAGGAAATTTCTCGTCCTCCCCCGCAGACTCTGCTTTCTTTGCAGGCGCACCCGCCGGCACCACTGACTTGACGGTCACTTCTTTGCCTGCCGCCTTGTCCTTTTCATCTTCCTTAAGCATTGCCTCCACGATCTGGGCTTTCTTCATGGTAGAGGTGCCCTTAATCCCTCTCGCCCTGGCAATCTCTTTTAAATCCGCAAGTGCCAGCGATTCATACTTTTCTCTCATAAATTCCTCCCGGGTTCTGTATTATTATTACACATGTTATCATTGCACATGTCTGATCCTGTCCTATATTTCATATCCATGCATATCATATCTGTCATTCTATATCATCAATGTCTGTACTGTTCTTTCGTCAAGGGATTTCGCGCCTGATACGACTCAGAAAATGATTTTTACCTGCAACTGTTATACTCGCATTGCCTGCGTGTACATTATACACCATTTTTTTAAAAATAGAAAGTATTTTTTCGGCTATAGGATATTGCAGAGAGTTTTTAAATGTTTTATGCTATAAGCTAAGAAAAACAAGAGAGGTATTCCTAATGACAACTAACGAAAAAGCACTTATGTTACACGAAAAATGGCGGGGCAAGCTGGAGACCGTATCGAAAACACCCGTCAAAACCCGCGAGGATCTCTCCCTCGCCTACACCCCCGGCGTGGCGGAACCATGCAAAGTCATCGCGGAGAATAAAGAAGCCGCTTACACTTATACCTGGAAATCAAACACCGTCGCCGTGGTATCGGACGGCAGCGCCGTCCTTGGACTGGGCAATATCGGCCCCTTCGCCGCCATGCCCGTCATGGAGGGTAAGGCAGTGCTGTTTAAGGAGTTCGGCGGCGTCAATGCCGTGCCGATCTGTCTGGACACCCAGGATACCGAGGAGATCATCAGAACCGTGACTTATCTGGCTCCCGGCTTCGGCGGCATCAATCTTGAAGATATCAGCGCTCCCCGCTGTTTCGAAATCGAAGAGCGGTTAAAGGCAGCTCTGGACATCCCCGTCTTCCATGACGACCAGCACGGCACTGCCATTGTGGTACTGGCCGGTATCATCAACGGCTTAAAGGTGGTCGGCAAGAGGAAGGAAGACTGTAAGGTAGTCGTAAACGGCGCGGGAAGCGCGGGCGTGGCCATCACCAAACTTCTCTTAACCTACGGCTTTACCAATGTGGTCATGTGCGATAAAGTCGGCATCATCAGCCGAGACACCATGGGACTCAACTGGATGCAGCAGAAAATGACCATGGTGACAAATCCAAACGGGGAACACGGCACACTGGCCGACGCCTTAAAGGGAGCGGATATCTTTGTGGGCGTCTCCGCCCCCAATATCGTAACGCCCGATATGGTATCCTCCATGAACCCTGATTCCATCCTCTTTGCCATGGCAAACCCTGTTCCGGAAATCATGCCGGATGTGGCGAAAGCCGCCGGCGCCCGGGTGGTCGGCACCGGCCGTTCTGATTTTCCGAACCAGGTCAACAACGTGGTTGCCTTCCCCGGCATCTTCAAAGGCGCTCTGGAAGGCCGTGCACGGCAGATCACGGAGGAAATGAAGCTGGCCGCCGCTCTGGCCATCGCTGACCTTGTCCCCGAAGAGAAGCTGGACGAGGATAACATCATGCCGGAGGCCTTTGATCCCAAGGTCGCAGAAGTGGTAGCCGAGGCAGTGAAATCACATATCCAGAACTAAGTTACATCTGTTATTTTTCAAGGAGGCACTATGACGCAGGACCCCTTAACACTCTACAAACTGATTACCCTCTACATGCTCGACCGGGTCACCTTCCCGCTCACCAAGGCACAGATAGGCGACTTTATCTTAGGACATGACTATACCAATTTTCTGACCCTGCAGCAGGTAATCGCAGAGCTGATCGATGCGGAACTGATCCGCGCAAAATCTCTGCGCAACCGGACTTATCTGGAAATTACCGAGGAGGGCAAAAACACCCTTTCCTACTTCGGCAACCGTATCAACGATTCCATCAAGCAGGATATCACCGCCTTTTTTGACGCTCACGAGATGGATATGCGCAGCGAATCTGCCGTCCGGGCGGACTACTATAAATCTACCTCCGGAGAGTACGAGGCCCGTCTGGTTGTAAAAGAAAGGGACGTGACAATGGTGGATATCACCCTGTCCGTCCCTGATGAAGACACTGCCGCCGCCATCTGTGCCAACTGGCAGACAAGAAACCAAAGCATCTATCAGTTTTTGGTTTCCCAATTATTCTGACATATCTGTCAGTGTTTTCTGATCACTTCACTCCAGTTTGAAATACCGATCACCTGTAGGGCGAAGTCCGTATACCTGGCCGATTCCGCAGTATCCACATACTTGTAGGCCTCGTAGATGGATTTTCGTCCTCCGCCCAATGTGCAGATCCCCAGTGCCAGGCCCTGCGCCACTTCTGAGGATGCGTCCGTCTCCCTTGAAAACAACATGCTGTCCACATACTGATTCGCCTCAATGACCTTGTAGGCATACACAAAGGAGGCCGCCTGCAGTTCCTGTCCCTGTGAGGAGGTATATCCCATCTCACTCAGGATCAAATGGCGCACCTCGCCGTCCTCCGTGCGCATCTCCGGCTTCTGCAGATAGTCTGTCAGTACGTGGAGGTTTTTGATCGTGATAACCGGTGTGTTCTCCCCCTCCTGCACATAGGAGCCGCTGCTCCAGGCCTTTGCGCTGGTCAGCGGGTAGTTGTACGGATGCTGGGCCAGTCCCCAGTCGATATTTCCCTCCGCCTTTAAATTTCTGTTGAACTCGTCAAGGATTTCCTTGGAACCGTAGCCGTTATTGGAGTAAAGGCTCTTGCCCCACTGCTGGTCCAGCGATATATACACTCTGGCGCTGCTGTTGATACTCAAAATGGCATTATAGAAAACACGGAAGGCTCTGGCATACTCGTCCACATAGCTGGCCGTATCCATATGTTCAATGTGATTCCACTCGCTTCTGGCATTGATCTCGTTACCGATCACCCAGTTTACCA
Organism: uncultured Lachnospiraceae bacterium; assembly: GCA_947037115.1. Classification (GTDB taxonomy): domain Bacteria; phylum Bacillota; class Clostridia; order Lachnospirales; family Lachnospiraceae; genus UBA3282. The sequence continues at coordinate 26,763 of CAMQTN010000022.1, read as the reverse complement.
CCTTGCCGTGGCCGGTGCCTGAATAACGGCTGGCAAGGAAGGAAGCAACTGCCGCAATACACTCCGTGCCATCCTCGTCCGCAGCGTTGAAGGCAAAGTACGGCGCATGTCCGCCGGAGCGCGCCTTGGGATGAATCAGCTCCGGGTGCGCGGAACGGTCGTTCAGGATGATCGCCGTGGTGGTTATCCCCCTGTTTGTGAGAGAGGTAAAGATATAATCATACTCTGCAATGATCTGGCCGTTGAAGGCGTAATTTCTTCCGTTGTAGGTATAGTAAACCGTAGGGTAATGCTCGTTGCTGGTCTGCCCAAGAATCCTGCTCAGAGGAATGTTGTAAGCCGCATGCTTCACTCCCAGATCATCCAGCTCCGAACTCTGCAGCTTTTCCGGGTCCACCAGCAGCCCCTTCTTGGAAGTGGTATTTCCAAAGGAAAGATTGTATCTGGCAATGGCTTCCGGGTTCGTTATGTAGTGCGGCCTGGTAATCGCCAAAAAGGTGCCGTTCTTCTTCACCGCCACCACAAACTTGGAAAAAAGCCTTGAACTCGCCGTATTATAGTTGAGATTGACCGAAAAAGTCAAATTTACGTCCTTCTGATCCTCTATGAGATACTCCCTGCCCACCAGATCCGACTGATAAGCCTTCTCCTCGAAGAGATAGTAATACCCGTCGTCGCTGACCGCCAGGTCTTTCGCTTTCATCGTCACATCTATCTTGCCGGTCTCCGCATTGATCAGGCAGCTCTCAATGGTCGCAAAATCAGCCGCGTTTTCTTCGGTGACCTCCACCTGTTTCGGCCTGTTTTTAATGCCTTCCAGCATATAGCGGGCCGCGTCCACCAGCGCCCGCGTCGTATCCTTACCCGCGTTCTGCCGGACACTGTCCTTTCTGTGCTGGGTCTTGCTGTACTCGGCCAGTTTCACGGCCTCCGTATGTACCATAGCCTCCACTGCCGCGCTCTCCACCGCCAGCAGGTCAAGATGCTGCTGTACGGTATAGCCCAGAACGCCGCCGGCCAGAGCAAGGACTACCATTCCGGCGCCGGCAATCAGCCAGCGTTTCTTCCAGTTTACCGGCTTCTTTTCCTGCTGCTGCCGGTTCTTCCTGCCTTCCGCCTTCTCCTGCGCCCTCTGTCTGGCCTTCTTTGTTTTGGTCTTCTTTTTATTTTCAGCCGCCTTCACCTTATCTGTTGTGTGCTTCTCTTTCTTTTTCCCGGTGCCCTTTTCCTGCTTTTTCACATCGCCAGCTCTGTCGGTTGTTCCCATCTATACCCTTTTTCCTTTTTATTTGTCTCGTTTGTCTGCGTTCTCCCGCCTGCTCATTGTACTATATAATAGTGCAAAAGTCCAATACCATTATTTTCAGCTCAGCCAGAGCGCATATGTATGGCAGTTCCTCCCGATAACCGGTTCTCTAGTCAAAGAGGATTTCATCCACCGTCACAAACTCATAGCCTTCTTTTTGCAGGATATCCACGATTTCGAGAGCTGCCGTCACACTGGACTTATACTCGTCATGCATTAAAATGACACCATTTTCTTTCGCTTTTTTTGCAACTTTCTGCACAATTCCACTCACGTCGCTGCTGCACCAGTCCATGGGATCGATCGTCCACAGCACCGGAATCATCGTAAGCTCCGACTCAAAACTTTTGTCCCAGCTTCCGTAGGGCGGCCTCACATACTGCGGTTCTTCCCCCGTAATTTGCAAAAGCAGCTCGTTTGTCCTGATCAGTTCCGATTTGAAAGTCTCCCGGTTTCCCTTCCCCAACTGTAAGTGGCTGTAGGTGTGGTTGCCGATCAGGTGCCCTTCCTCCTGCATCCGCAGAACAATCTCGGGATATGCCTCCGCCTGCTTCCCCATCACAAAAAAGCTGGCCTTGGCTCCCCTCTCCTTTAATCCGTCAAGGAGCTGTTCCGTATAGTAGGGATGCGGGCCGTCATCGAATGTCAAAGCAATCTTCTTCGGACTTTCCACCGTTTCCTCTCCATCAATCATACACGCGATGTACGCAGCCGCATCCGTGAACCCTCCGTTTCGTCCTGCCAGAAACATACCGCTCACAAAAACGGCCGCCGCAAGAATCATAACAGACGTTACTATTCTCTTCCTCACTTTCATCATCGGACACCTGCAGTTTCTTTTTTCTATCATAGTATATGCCGGTGGCCGTCGTCAAATTCTGTTTCAGGCAGGATCGGGAAATCTCATCTGAAACGCTTTCGTGTATCCTCCTTCCGCACGCAGGTTTAAAAGCAGTCTTCCTCCGTGCATCTCCACAATTTTCTTTGCGATACCAAGGCCCAGACCGCTTCCGCCCTGTGTGGACCGGGCCCTGTCCCCCCTGGTAAAAGGTTCAAATATATGGTCCGCCAGAGCAGGATCAATCGGCTCTCCCTCATCCGCCACCGTGAGCTCATAATCGGTCAGACGGACCAAAACCCGTCCCCCCTCCTTTCCGTAGCGCAGGGCGTTTGTGAGCAGGTTGGTGACAGCGCGTCCAAGCTGCAGCCGGTCCATCTCAAACGGCATCTTTTCCTCGGCAATCTCCATCTCAAGCGTCATCCGTTTTTCTTCGAAATCCGTATAAAGAAGGGCCGTCATTTCCCGCACAAGCTCCGCCAGATCCCCCTGCTGCCGGTGAAGGACGAAGCCCTCGCTCTCCAGTTTTACATACTCAAAAAGCAGCGTGACCAGTTCATCCATCCGCAGGGCCTTTGCATAGATCACATCCAGATATGCCTGTCTTTTCCCCTCCTCCACAACGCCCTCGGAGAGCGCTCTGCTGTACCCGCAGATCGTTGTGATGGGCGTTTTAATATCGTGGGCGATATCCGAAAGCAGGAGATTCTTCTTTTTATCGTCGGCAAGTTTCTGCTCCTTTTCCTCTGCAAGCAGAAGGTCAAACTGCTTCGCCACCGCCCTGGAATAATAAAATGCTCCCGCCAGATAAGGAAGCAGCCGCACAAACAAAAGGACAAGAATGCCGCCTGTGATCAGGACGCGCAGCAGTATACCCCACACGCCACTGTAAAGCGGGGACGTGATCTCTATCCGCATGCTGCTTCCCATCGCCCTGTCAATCCGGCTTTTCACCCACTCCCTGACTCCCGGCGGCAGAAATTCTGTCAGGATATAAAATAACATCTGTATCATCCATGTAAAAATGCCGCCGGTTCCGGTAATCTCAATCTGCTGGGACTCAAAAAAACGCAGAACCGCCGGGGTAAGCACAAGCCGATACAGGTAATCAATCACCACACCGCCCCAATAGACGCAGAACAGAACGATCAAAAACCGTTGTATCAAATGCCACTTTACCGTCCTTTTCATCCTCCGCCGCACCTCACATCTTTTCCATGCGGTAACCCAGCCCTCTGATCGTGCTGATGTATCCCCCGCCGCCACCGTCCAGTTTCGCCCGCAGTTTTGAGATGCATACCATCACACTGTTGTCGGAAACCATGTATGACTCCTCCCATCCGGCCTCGAAAATCTGCTGTTTTGTAAATACCTTGCCCGGATTTTCCATAAACAGCTTCATAATCCGAAACTCCACGGAAGTCAGCTCAATTTTCTCCTCACCCCGGTAAAGCAGACAGGAATCCTGCTCCAGACGCAGGTCACCCACCCGGAGCGTCCCGCCTTCCGTCGTTCTGCCTTCCCCGGCGCCCAGCGCATAAAATCTTCTCAAATTGGACTTTACCCGGGCCACCGCCTCAAGCGGCACAAAAGGCTTGGTGATATAATCGTCCGCCCCCAGATCAAGTCCCAGAATTTTATCGGAATCACTGCATCTGGCCGAAAGCATAAGCACGGGAAGGTTACTCTCCTCCCTTATATTCCGTAACACACGGTATCCGTCTAACCCGGGCATCATGATATCCAGAACCGCCAGATCTATTTTCTCCTGTCTGATTACTCTGACAGCCTCCGGCCCATCCACAGCCTCCACCACTTCGTACCCTTCCTTTTCCAGATACAGGCGGAGCACATCCCTGATCTCCGCCTCGTCGTCCGCCACCAGTATTTTATAAGCCATCTCTGCCCTCCAAGTCCTGCCACTGCCGCCCGTCTTTCAATTTACGGTACAGGGCCGCATAAGTAAGCTGCCTGTATGGCTGCACATAAAACACCTCCACAATGCCAAAGGTGGCCGCGCCCAAAAAATCCCACAGAATAAAAGAAAGGCCCAGCACAAATGTCTTCCATTTATTTCCATCCATCATATCCCGGCTCATCTGCAGCGCCGCCCTGTACTCCATATCCGGGTACTCCGTCAGGATATAGGGAACCATATAATATTGATACATCTTCACGATCCCTGGTATCACAAGCAGCAGTGTCCACAGGAAGATATGGAGATCCCTGAAAAACAGTACCCTTACCACGTTCCTGTAGGAGTGGTCAAACCCAAAAGCGATCTCCTTCACCTGCGCCACGTCCTCCACGCTTTTTACCATAAACCGGCAGCCCCCCACACTTAAGGGATTGAGCAGAAAAATATCAGCCGCAATAACCACCGCACAGAGAACCAGAAACATAACGAGAACAATAATTCCTGTTATGATTCCTACCACTGCTATTTCCATCAAACTGACTTCACGGTTCTGCATCTCCACCTCCGCTCCGCCAATTTCCTGTATCATCATCCCTCCCGTCTCCGGATCCGTTTTCACTGAGATGAAGCTTTTCATTTCATCTGCGCCTGTTCCTTCTGTACCGGTTCCCGTATCCGCGCCTGTTCCTTCATCCGCCCCGCTTTCCGTCCCCGGGCGGCCGGTCATCTGATGGAACGTATATCCTCCCGACCCACACCCTAACAGCAAAAGCAGCGCCGACACCAGCACGATCTTCCAATAATTCCTGCGCATGGCAGCCTTCGCCCGCTCTTTTAATTCCACTCTGGTCCACATATGCCATTTCCTCCTTAAAATCGCCCGCCCCGCATTGCTTTTGCGGGAAAGCACCGTCTTCTTACGCTACCAGAATAACATCTCTGCCTTAAAGAAAAAGAGACCCGGCCTTAACGGAATCTTAAATTTTTTGGGGAAACGTTGATTCAAGCCGGTACTTCCTCAATTTTCTTCCAAATTCATATATTTCAGGTACAATTTCTCGAAGTTCTCCTTTCTGGCCAGATTAATGCTCTCTATCGCTACAATATTCTTTTCCAGCATCCCCTCTTTTATTCTGCCCGCAGACAGACCACGCCCCAGTTCATACGCCCCCGCAAGAGACGTATTTCCCACAGCCTGCACCCTGCCGCGCATGCAAGACGGCAGCAGACCGATGGCGAAAGCGGCCTCCACATCCAGATAATAGCCGAAACCGCCGGCCAGATAAATGCAGTCCACCTCATCACATCCCATCTCTTCCCACAAAATCTCCACGCCCGCGCGCACAGCGGCCTTTGCCATCTGGAGGGCCCGAACGTCCTCCTGTTTAAAATAACATCTGCTCTCTTTTCTTTTCCATCTTCCCCTATTCTCTGTATCCTGCCTGTCTGCCGTTTCCTTCTCCCTTTCCGTCCCAACAGGCACACCCTCATCAAAATAAGGTTCTGCCAGAAGCCCCGTCTCATCCAGCAGACCCCGCCGCAGAAGATCGGCCGTGAGCGCAATCCTGTCCGTACCGATCAGATTCCCATGCCCCTCAAAAGCCGGCCCTGCTGCGGTAGCGGTGACAATCATACGCTGCCCGTCCGTGATTGCCATCTCACCGTTTGTTCCCAGATCAATCAACAGTGTCGTCTGCGTCTTCTCCTTCCGGCCCTTCTCCCGCTCTGCTCTGTCCGATACCGCTCCTGCCCCGCCATCCTCCGGTCTTTTCCCCCGTGATAAACCGGGAAGCATGTCAAGCACATGGAGTCCGGCCACAATATCGCCTCCCACAAAGGCGCTGATGCAGGGCGCGATATAGACGGGAAAATCCAAGTCGAATCCCTGCGCATCAAAAAAAAGGCGGGAAGCGGTTATCCTTTGCAGGCCCGTCTCCACAGGCACAAAGGGCGCTCTCCCCAGACTTTCTGCGTCATATCCCATAAGCAGATGTTCCATGGCGGTATTGCCCGCAATGCACATACAGAAAATCTGCGGCTCCTTTTCCGCTTCCTTTCCGGCAGGTAAAACGGCAGGAAAAATATTTTTTCCCCCCTCGCTCCCCCCGTTCGGCTTTTGACGCACATACGCTGCAAACTGCCTGACGCCCCGCGCAAGGGATTCACAGACCAGATTCTGCAGTTCCTCCCTTCTGCCGTTACAGGATGCCTCGATTCTGGCGAGCACATCCGTACCGTAGATTCTCTGCGGGTTTCTCTCACACCAGGTATCGACTGTCTCCCCTGTAACCATATCCCGAAGCTGCATGGCGATGGTGGTGGTTCCCAGATCTGCCGCAATGATATAACGCCCGCTCTTTAAAATACCGTTTTCCTGATTGCCCGCTTTAGCCACGCCTGATTCCTCAGCGTCTGATTTCTGATTCTCAGGCAAAGCCTTTTGCTGGCCATTTGAGTGAATGCCATCTGCCGGAAGGTTCACTGCTGTGACAATCGGCGTCTCCGACTCGCTGCATTCCACAATTCTGACCAGACAGTCCCTCTTCGGCCTGGCCACACAGGCCAGCCGGTATCCCTGCCGCAGTTCCTCCGGCGTAAGCCGCGACCTCTCCACCCCAGTGGGCAGAGGAGTTCCCTCCAGAAACTGCACCACACACCGTCCACAATCCCCTCTGCCGCCGCAGAAACTGCCGTTCATAAGATGATTCTGCAGCAAAACTGACATCAATGTCACAGAAGAATCCTGTGTCAGCAAAAGTGCGTCTGTGCTTCCTCCCTTTTGGGAGACATTGGAATTTTCATTATCAATAACAACCGCAATTTTAATTTTCTCAGACAAACTGATTTTTCTCCTCATCGTAGTGATAATCAATGCCCGCCAATTTTTCGACAATCTCGCCGCGGTCTGCATCGAGATCTTCACAGAGCTGATCTAAATCTGTATAAAAATCGCGCAGCTTTAAGTTTACATAACTCAACAACATAACCGGATCTTTCGGCATCATAATCCCATCCGCCTTTCTTCATTCTTTGTCTATGAAAGCTCCATCTCCACACGGTAACATGTACCGTCACTGACCACCCGCGACATACTGCCGCAGATCAGAGGCATCGCAGGAGGCAGGTGCCCGATATCCAGATCCATAAGGACAGGCACCTGATAGGAATACAGCATTTCGCAGACCGCCTGATAGTGATCTATCCCAAACTCCTCCACATCCATACCGATCCGGGGCCTGCCGATCAGAAAGCCTTTACAGTGTTTGAACCAGCCAGCGTGCTCCATCTGCCACATTGCCCGGCGTATGCTCATCAGATTCAGGTCGCAGGCCTCCAGAAACCAGACGATCCCGTCCTCCTGATAACGCTGTGTAAATTCCGCAACCTTATCATATTTAGTGCCCAGCAGATTGACCAGGCAGTCCATGCAGCCGCCGAGAAGACGGCCGGAAAAGACCGTCTCTGTTTCCCCGCTGTTTTCATTTCCGGCAATCTCTTCTGATATCCCGCCGGCACCGTTGTCTGCAGATACAGATGCCTGCACTGCATACTTCTCCGCTGTCGCACGCAGGCTCTCAACATTCGTCCTCCCATCCGGCAAAAAATATTTAATAACAGATGTTTCAGTCAGATTATAGGGAGCCAGCGGGTTTTCCTCATCCTTCTGAGATTCCCTCTCCCATCTGTCATATCCCTGCATGGTCATCTTCTCCCCACGCAAAAGCGACATCGCATCATTCAATGACGGATGTAATGGTTCCATGCCGAAGGCCGCCGCACAGGGCCCGTAAACCGACGCCGTATCACACAGCGTCGTCAGAAGGAAGGTGAAGTTCGTGTTGTCCGAATACCCCAGATACCACTTGGGCGCAGCCTCCCGGATTTTGTCAAAATCCACATAATCCAGTATTTCACACATCAGTTCACCGCCGCCGCAGGAAATAAGACAGTCGTTATTTTTATCGCAGTACCAGTCTGTCAGCTCTTTTCCGCACCTCTCGGGCGTACTGCTGATTCCCACGCCGTCGCCTGCATAACAGTTCGGCCCAAGCTGTAGCTGATACCCCTGCTCCCGCCATCTTTTCTGCGCATTTAAGAACCCACTACTGTAGGGCTCGATCGCGCACCCAAAGGAGGGCGCCACAAACCCGATTGTACCCTTTTCCTGCAAAAATGCCGGATATCTCATGTTATTCTCCTCCCGTTTTCCTCTCGTTTTCTGTCACATTTTCTATCACGCATTCTGTCACGCAGATTCTACCACGTTCCATCGCGTATATTCTGCCTCACAAATTCTGTCGCACACGCTCTGCCGCACAGGGCGGACTTTCCCGATTTTTGTCCTACTGCGCTAAAACTGGATTTAGTATTTCATAAAAAGGACGACTTATCCACAGCCATTTCGCCTTTTCCCTTTTTTTCTCTCCCATTTCTGCTAAATCCTGTTTTAATTACAGGTGGTTTGTTCCTTTTTTTCTTATTTTAGCGGCATGCCGGGAAGATAAATTTGACTAAAATAGTCATCCCTATATATAGTGTATATATACTACCATACCACAATTGTCCCTGTCACGCCAGAGCAAGCAGCCCGGCGTTTTCCCATCTTTTACGCCGGGCTGTTCCCTGAGGTGATCTGTATTCTTTTCCTACTTTCTCCGCGCTATGAGCGCGCCGTCCTCCACCGTAATCAAAATCGTATCCTTCGCGCTCACCTGATCCGAGAGGATCAGCTTTGCAGACAGTGTTTCCACATATTTCTGGATATACCGCTTTAACGGCCTTGCTCCGTAGACCGGGTCATAGGCGTTCTCCACAATAAACGCTTCCGCCGCCTCAGAGAGTGCAATGCACAGCTCTCTGTCTGCAAGCCGTCTGTTCAGGTCATCCACTATCAGCCGGATAATACCACCGATGTTACCCCTTGTAAGCGGCTTGAAGAGAATGGTCTCATCCAGCCTGTTTAAAAATTCCGGGCGGAAGTGGCTGCGCAGCTCGCCCATCACAAGTTTCTCTGCATCCTCCCTGATCGCCCCCTGCCCGTCGATACCGTCCAGCAGATATTCCGCGCCGATGTTGGAGGTCATAATCAGGATCGTGTTCTTAAAATCCACCGTTCTTCCCTGAGAATCTGTGATACGGCCATCATCCAACACCTGTAAAAGCACGTTGAAAACATCAGGGTGCGCCTTTTCGATCTCGTCAAAGAGCACAACCGAGTAAGGCTTTCTCCTCACCGCCTCCGTCAGCTGGCCTCCCTCCTCGTAGCCCACATATCCGGGAGGCGCCCCGATCAGCCGGGAGACAGAATATTTCTCCATATATTCACTCATGTCGATGCGGACCATGTTCGTCTCATCATCAAAAAGGGACGCCGCCAGCGCCTTCGCAAGTTCCGTCTTACCCACGCCTGTTGGGCCCAGAAACAGGAAGGAACCGATCGGCTTTGTGGGATCTTTGATCCCCGCTTTGGAACGAATAATAGCATCTGTTACCTTTGTCACTCCCTCGTCCTGTCCGATTACCCTCTTATGCAGTTCCTCGTCCAGATGCAGCGTTTTGTTCCGCTCGCTCTCCGTCAGCTTAGACACCGGGATACCCGTCCAACGGGAAATAATTTTGGCAATCTCCTCATCCGACACACTCTGGTGCACCAGAGACAATTCTTCCCTGCTGACCTTCTCCTCCTCAATTTCCAGCTGCTGTTTCAGGGCGGGCAATTTACCATAGCTCAACTCTGCCGCCTTCTCATAGTCACCGTCGCGCTGTGCAATCTGGATCTGACTGTTGACCTCGTCGATCTCCTCACGGATTTTGGAAAGTTTTTCCACGGACGCCTTCTCATTTTCCCACTGAGCCATACGGTTATTCAGCTCTTCCTTCATTTCCGCAAGCTCTTTTTGCAGATTGGAAAGCCGCTCTCTGCTTAAATTGTCGTCCTCCTTCTTAAGCGCCGTCTCCTCAATTTCCATCTGCATCACCTTACGGCGCAGCTCGTCCAGTTCCGTCGGCATGGAATCCAGCTCCGTCTTAATCAGCGCGCAGGCCTCATCCACCAGATCAATCGCCTTGTCCGGCAGGAATCTGTCGGAAATATAACGGTTGGACAGCACCGCCGCACTGACCAGCGCATTATCCATAATCTTTACGCCATGGTAAACCTCGTAGCGCTCCTTCAGGCCGCGCAGAATCGAGATTGTGTCCTCCACCGTTGGCTCCTCCACCATGACAGGCTGGAAACGCCGCTCCAGCGCCGCATCCTTCTCAATATACTGCCGGTATTCATCCAGTGTCGTCGCACCGATACAGTGCAGCTCGCCCCTTGCAAGCATGGGCTTTAACATATTGCCCGCATCCATGGCTCCATCCGTCTTTCCCGCACCCACAATGGTGTGCAGCTCGTCGATAAAGAGAATGATCTGGCCGTCGCTGTTCTTCACGTCGTCCAGTACCGCTTTCAAACGCTCCTCAAATTCACCGCGGTATTTTGCCCCTGCAACCAGGGCCCCCATATCCAGTGAAAATATCTTCTTATCTTTAAGGCCTTCCGGCACATCCCCGCGCACGATACGCTGTGCCAGCCCTTCCGCTACTGCCGTCTTACCGACGCCCGGTTCACCGATCAGTACGGGATTGTTCTTGGTTTTTCTTGACAGAATCCGAATTACGTTGCGTATTTCAGTATCTCTGCCAATCACAGGATCCAGTTTCTGATCTCTCGCCTTTTCCACCAGATCCTGCCCGTATTTCTCCAACGTATCGTAGGTCGCCTCCGGGTTGTCCGAGGTCACCCGCTGGTTGCCCCGCACCGTGGAGAGGGCCTGCAAAAACCGTTCCCTCGTAATGCCGAACTCCCGGAAAATCTCTTTGATCTCTCGGTTGGGATGCTTTAACATGGCAAGGAAAAGGTGTTCCACGGACACATATTCATCGCCAAGCGCTTTGGCCTCGTCCTCCGCGCCGATCAGAACCTTATTCAAGTCCTGCCCGATGAAAATCTGGCCGCCCTGCACCTTTGTGCGCTTGGAAAGCCCCTGCTCCACACGGTTTACAAAGTATTCCTTCTGTATCTCCATCTTCTCGACGAGCTTTAAGATCAGGCTGTCATCAATGGTAAGCAGGCTATATAACAGGTGTTCTTCTTCGATCTCCTGATTGCCATACTCATAGGCAAGCTTCTCACACTGTTCTACCGCCTGTATGGATTTCTGTGTAAATTTCGTTAAATTCATAGTATACACCTCCTCGCAAATGCGGATGTATTGTGGTTATCTGTTCTACTTACACTATCACAATACAACGGATTGTTAGCACTGTCAAGAGGTGAGTGCTAATTTTTCAAAACAAATTTCTCTCCTTCATAAGTACGTACCGGATTTCCCCTGACAATACGGTTATGCTCCCGCCATGCGGCATTTTTCTGTCCAGCTTCCTGCTCCTTCTGTAAATCCGCAAGTTTCCCTTGCAGCTTCTCCATAGCGCGCTGCTTATTTAAAAACTGGCTCCTCTCTTCCGTAGACTGCGCCACAAGTCCTGTCGGTATATGGATCATCCGCACCCCAGTCTCCACCTTATTCACGTTCTGACCACCTTTCCCGCCACAGTGGAATTTTTCAATACGGTATTCTTTCCCGGACGAAATCTCTCCCTGCTCCGGGATGATGCTCACATCCACATACCAGTTCTTTCTTTTATGGTTCGGACGGAAGGGACTCCTGCAGATCCAGAGCACCGTCCCTTCAAGACCGCTCAGGTCACACTCTGTCCGGAACCGGACAGAGTCATAACAGCCTTTTTCATACCCCTTTGTTCTTGATATCTCTTCCAGATTCCCATATTCATTCTGTAATGCTTCAAACAGCTTCGCCACCGCAAGCTGGCACTCGGACGGCCCCTGTCCTGCACTGATCTGCACTATCATAAATTTTTTCTCCTCTACTTTCTGCTCCCTGCCTTGAAATTATAGACAGGCTTCCATATCCCTGTGATCTCTACGGTATCTTTGATCTGTCCTGCGATCTCCGTTATGGGGCGGTATGCAAAAGGCGCTTCATCCAAGGTGTCCGCACTTACACAACTGCTGTAAATGCCTTTCATTTCCTTTTTAAATTCCGATACCGTATACTGGTTCTTTACATCTTCGCGCTTTAACTTTCTGCCGGAACCATGCGGCGCTGAGTCATTCCACTCTGCATTGCCTTTTCCGATTCCTAAGATGATCCCGTCCCGCATATTTGCCGGAATAACTACCGGCTCTCCTTTTTTCGCGGAGATAGCGCCCTTGCGGAGGATGTCGGAATCATCCAGATAGTTATGCGGCACGGAAAACTGCTCCACCGCTTTCCACTTCATACCTTTCAGGATCTCCTTTACGATGATCTGCCTGTTCCACTCAGCATAGCGCTGGATGATCTGCACATCTTCCAGATAGGAAGTTTTATTATCACCTTCCAGATAACTCATGTAATAGGGTACTTCCTTTCCCTGCTCTTTCAGGCTGGTACTGGCAAGTTTTGTATAGTATTCTGCCACTTCCTCTCCTAAATGCCTGCTCCCGGTATGCACCACAAGATACAGGCTGCCGTCATCACCCTGATCCAATTCGATGAAATGGTTGCCGCCGCCAAGCGTGCCGAGGCTCCTGTCCGCTTTCTGCCTGTTGATATGCCGGTTACAATGGAGTCCTTCGTAGGAAAACTCCTCCGCCATGTAGTGGGGAACTTTGCGAATGGTGAAGCCGGACGGCACGTTCTCCCGGATCACCCTGTCCAGCTTCTGAAACTCTGCATTACTCTTATTCAGTTTTACACAGGTCATGCCGCATCCGATATCGACGCCTAAAAGCTGCGGGATCACCTTATCTGTGACGGTCATGGAAAGACCGATTGGCGCAATCTTTCCCGGATGGATGTCCGGCATCAGGCAGATCGTACTACCTTCTGCTGTCTCATTATCGCATATCATTTTCACCTGTGCCAGAGCGTAGTTTTCCACATCATCTGTGAAAATTTTTGCTTCGGCGTAAATGCCGTTTACTGTTTTCATAATCTTTCTTTTCCTTTTCTCTAAAAATGGGCGCAAAAAAAGCACCCCAAAGGTGCTGGCTACTCTTTCACTATCTGTACAGTACAGGACAATAGAAATTTCCAAAATCATTATCGGAACTTTCTATAGGCGCAATAAAATAAGGTTATCTGTAAGACGCACGGAGTGACATACCTTTGATCATCAGTTTCATTATTCTGTTCTGGATTGTTGTATTTTTCTGCATGGTAAGCCCTCCTTTTCTTTCTGGGTCAATGGTTTATTGTTTAACGATTACATGCTAACACAAGTAACTGAAATAAACAAGTCTTTCATTTACTGATTTACATACTGATTTATATATAGAAATAACGTCCCCTTACATAACAATGTTATCGTACAAAACTAGGCAAGGAGTATTCCATCCATTCTGAGTACCCCTTGCCTTACACATCCTCTTCCAGTCTCCATTCCGCTTTGACCCACGCTAATTTACAGTTCCCTCAAAAGCATAGCCTTATCCGCCTCTGATACTTTCATTGCCGACATTGCCTGTTCTGCAGACCATTTCATAGATTCCATCAAATTTCTCACATTTTCAAGTAGATTATTTAACCTTGCACTTTCTGCTCTTCTATCCCCATATTTCTCAACCGCTTCACACATTCTCTTCCGACCTCCTTCTTCCTTAAAATGCTTTACCCCTTTAGCCAGTTCCGGATAATACATATCCTTCGCTTCCTTACAGCCAAAGTCGTGCATCAGTCTCCCGACCGTGTCGTCTCCCTTATAGTTTCCATTCACATACACAATATGGGAACCATCGTCAAACGACTCGTCAATTTCCTCAAAATGACGGTTGATCGTATAGATTGGTATCCCATGTCCAAAGATATCTGTTTGGGTAATAAACACCATATACGAATCCTGAAGCTCCGAAAAATCCTGCCCTGCTTTCAGCATCCGGGAATCCATCATATCACCACTTCTATATTCTACACAAATTAACACGCAACAAACTCAGCCGGCGTCATAATCACAGGCTCTTCCATGCCCGACTCTAAAAAGTCCTTATCACCTGTAAGCAGGACATCCGCCCCTGCTTTCATTGCCGCCCGCAAAATCGGACGGTCTTTCACATCCCGGATTTGTAACTCTGCAATATCTTCATCTGTCGGAATCGGTACTAATTCCATAGTCAGAAGCGCAACTGAAAGAAATCGGTCCAGCGCCGCAAGGCGGTTCGGAAATTTCTTATTAAATATCCGTTTCATTTCATCCACATTCTGCTCACAGATCAACCCATGATTCGGATAAGTCACCGCTTTCACATATGCCTGATAAGGAACCCCATTTGCACTAAGAGCCGCCGAAATCAGAACATTCGTATCAATCAAAACCCTCATGCCTTCTCATCCTCATCTCTAAGTTCCTTTACCAGCGCCATAACATCATCTTCGGAATGTAAGCCTGCCCGCTCAGCATCTTTTTCCATCTCCTGTTGTAATACCTGCATGGCATATACCGCAGAATTAACAATGCGGACGGTATTCTTCTCAACAATAAACGAAATACGGTCACCGCTTGTTACCCCTAAAACATCCCGAACATCTTTTGGAATCGTAACTTGTCCCTTTGCCATAACTTTTGCATTATCTACAAACACATTTGCGTCCATATGTGCCATCCTCCTCTAAAATATAATAAGTAGGGAATTCCCTACTTTTATTATACGTAACAGTTCAGAAAAAGTATACCCTAAAATCTTTCCTGCTTTTATGATTCCCATCAACTTATCTGTGTACACTACATCACTTACTACACCATTTTCCCACAAAACAACGGCTTTTGATGAACCAGGATAAATGATAAAATATGCCGCAAGCCCCGTAAAACAGGCACTTACGGCACACTACGAAACAAGTCGGAAACCGCTCCTTACTGTCAAGAGGTGAGTGCTAATAAAATTATTAAAATTTTGCAAACCCATTGTTTATGCGGGCTTGCAGGTTTCAAAATTCCTATTTTTTAAAGATAGCAGGTGTTTTACACCAAATTTACACCATTTTTTTATTTTTTGGTGTAAACACTCAGCCGCCTACTGCCAGTGCATACCGCTCCACTTTTTTCTGATATCCTGCTTATTTGCAATGTGATTATATACATCCATCGTCACATCACTGTAAGCATGTCCCATGAGATACTACAGCACTTTGATATTCATACCGTACTTAGCCATGTTGGTGTAGGTCGTATGCCGTAGGTTATGGGCGGAGATTCCGGGAAATAAGTCTGCTTTGCGATGCTCTTTCTCACTGGACATTGCCTTTCTGGATTTTTCCGAATGATATCAACATCGACTGCGGTTCATTTGTGGCAGAATGGCACAGGCCGGAGGAACGGTGATTGGCCAGCAGAAGGGAACCAAAGCGGGAGCGTCCGGGGATGACCTGGGCACTCCGTTCTCTTTATAGCCCCTCTGTTAAGAGCGCACTTACTCACCACCAGCAAGCGGCACAGGGTATATACCTGTGCATTGCTTGCTGGGTAGGTGAAGACCCCTCAACGGGGATTGAACACCATTTGGCGTTGTGCTATACTTGAACACAATCAATTTAGCAAATTGAGATAGAAAGAGGGGAAGATTTTGTGAAAAAACGAAAAACACTTCCGAAAGAGATGAAGGAACTTTTAGAGAATGGCGATATTACGGCATTGAAGGAGCAGTTTTTACGGTGCGACCCCAACGCTGCTACTGGAAAATACGGTTCTAACATCTTCTCTTTGACGCCCCTCTCCCGTGATTTTGCTTTTTGGGCAAAGGAGCAGGGTGCAGATGTGAATTTCAAGGACTATTACGGGAAAACGCCTATTTTTGATCACGCTTCTTTCTGGAACGGTGATGTTCAGCTTCTTATCGACCTGGGCGCGGAAGTCAATGTGGCTCAGGACGACGGTACAACTCCCCTCCATCTGGCCGCATTGTATGGCCGTGTGAACGCAGTAAAAGCTCTGTTGAAAGCCGGCGTAAACGTCAATGTTAAATCAGGCCCCATGGCCCGGCCGGGATCTCTTACCCCACTGGAAGAAACGCTTCTGCAAAACCGTCTGCCCTATCCGCTGCTGTTGGAAACCTGCCAGCTTCTGCTGGACCATGGGGCAGAGATTACAGATCGGTGTCGGGAGTTTCTGGGTAAGTCTGTGGAACACTTTCAGCGGGTCAGGCGCGGAATTACGGACCCGGAGTTTCTGCGCGGTCAAATAGAAGGGCTGGAACACCTCTGCCAAATCTTTGATGTGGAACCTGCGGGAGAGGTTGCTTTTCATGATGGGGTTTCTTTGATCCTTGTGCCGGAGGAAAGCAAAAATGAAGCATTTCGATGGCTTTGGAACTACCTCGTCCCGCCCAGTGGAAAAGCTCAAACCGCCCAAGGCGAGGCTATCCGTATTGCAGGGCGTGTCGAACACGAAATTACGTCCAACGGCGGCATGAACTGGGACGGCGATTACAGAAAAATGCTGCGGATATTTCCCCTATATCTGCGTTTGGGGAAGCCGCTCAGCGATGAGGATGTTGCCCAGGTGGAACGAATCACCCATCTTTTGAAGGACAGCCGTGATGATGGTACTTTGAGTATGCAATTGTGTGCTTATGCGGTTGCTTGGGTGCTATTGAATCCGAAGGTATTGCCTCCATTGGAGGCAGACTATTCAAGATAATACTGTTCTTAATTCTTAATCACTATCAGTTTTTCGGGAACTTTCACTTTTGGGGTGAAAATCCCCTTGACAAATGCCCTTCTGGTTTTCGATGGACGTGCTTTCCCCGGTCTGCCTGTCGTCGTGTGAAAATCTCTCGTAAAGGGCTGTGAGCTTGTCTTTCTCTGCCAGTTTCTTCATGGTGTGTAACCTTTCTTTGAGGGTGTGCACTTCCCTTAATCCTTATTATACTTCCTTCCGAGCACGACCCTCTCTGTCTTGGTTAAGAGGATATTCTGGTAGAGAAAATTGAGAAAAAGTTTCCACTAAAGCGATACAATCTTGCAAAGTGGCCTACGTTTTATGGAGATAGCAGTGATGAGGTAATTAGTGTGCATAGGGAAAAGACATCAGCACAAGTGCTTTATGCGTGTACATCAGAAGAACAATTAAAAGAGATACGGTCTATTATCTTTTAAGAAATATCTTACCCCATAATCATACAGGCTTTACACACGCAGACATTTATGCCATAGAGATGTTTTAATATTTCAGGCATCCCCTTATCCCGGAGCTTTGACAGATACTTTTGACATCCGAGAAGATTCCGGCATAAAGTGTGGTTATTCAATGTTTTATTGGTCTTATTTTTGCGATATATGGCATTTGGCTGTTGCTTTCTAACAGAAAAAAGGGAGAACAAGCGAAAGGAAAATTTGTACTTTCGCTCGTCTGTATTTTGGTAGGCATATTTTTATTGGGATATGTAGCTTACCAGATTTTATAACATCCTCATTTTTCGGGAAGTTGTAGAGAGCGAAAATCGGTAGCTGCAAAATGGAGCAAACAACTATGAAAATGTCTAAAGAAAAAATTGATGTAAGTATGCTCGCTCCATGTGGAATGAATTGTAAGGTCTGTTATAAGCATCGGGATATTCTTTCAGCAGGCGAATCCAGCTTACCGCCCTTGAAAACGGGCATGTTTTCTATATTCAGATACCTTAATCTCGGTAATTTGCCCGGCATCATTTCTTTTATAGGTATTCTTCTACCTCTTCTGCAGAAATATTGTACTTTCTCACTATCGCCGTCTTTATCTCCGCATCTCCATGTCCAAACTCCCGGAGGGTGTCTATTGTCATCTGTATTCCTTTTTTTATTCCCTTTTCAATATTTTCCTGATCGCGCAGCTGTATAACCGGTTCCATGATCTCCATTAACGCCTGGCACATACTCTCATCTCCTATCAATTCTTCAACAACCTGTTTATTGGCCCCGATGCTTACCTCTAAAACAGAATCTGCAAATTCTTTATCCATTTTCTCTGTCAGCCGGTTTACACCATCCAATAAATTCCGTATATCGTCTTTACCCAATCTCTCTGACAAAGCTTTAAGCCAAATATGGGAACCCTGCTCTAACTCCCTTGTCACAATGATCTGTGTCGGAAATAAAACCTTCCCCTCTATATAATAGATTCCCCGATAAGGATTCGACAGCAGATACTCCTTTTCCATGAAGTACCTAAATAGTCCGTCGGGCCTGGCCTCTCTTATAATAGATACAGTAATATCTTCCGACTTTATCTCATCGACAGTTTTCCCATATGACTTATAAAGACTTGCATAGGCTCCCGTTTTATAAAAGGCATCAATATCCAAATGATCTTCCGGGGACTTATACTCCATAATATTATGCCCGCGAAAAAGTTTTCCTATTTCATTAGAAATATGTACAGAAGCATTTTTCTTAACTACCAACAGATCAATTTCCAAGGGCTTCGTATTTAGATTGTATTCTTTTTCAAAGATCAAGTCAGCCCTGTTCTGGGCAAGTTCTAAATTCATGGCAGCCACGAATCCCGGATGCCATTGTACTTTTGTGTTTTTCATCCAAACTCCTTTATATGTTTAAATTATAGCATATTTATCAGGTTTTACAATCTCACCCGGTTCATAAAGTTTGAATCGTCTACTACACCATTTTTTGAATACCCCTTGCCGCTCACACCGTTTCTTCCCAAACCGCTCTAAAACAGGCTCATCTGCCGATACCCGTCTGTGCCGCTCTTTCGTCTCTGCAATTTGGTAAAGTGTCTGTCCAACAGCTTTTCCGCCTCCGCTTTTGAAAACAGCCAGTCTTCCATCTCTTCCCTTCGCAGGATCAGCGGCATACGGCTGTGTATCCCGGTCATACACCCTTCCGCTTCCCGGGTGAGGATGGTAAATCGGTCCCCCTCCGGCTCCTTATGGTAGATTCCCGCCAGATACAGAATCTCTCCCGGAGCAAAGAACTCATACTTCTCCTTTTTCTTCTCCCCGGTATGTTTCCACTCATAAAACATGCGCGCCGGTATCAGACAGCGGTGTGTCTCATAATCATAGCGAAACATCGGCTTTTCTCCCACCGTCTCACTTCTGGCATTAAAGACCAGTGTATTTTTCCTCGCCGACTCATACCCCCACTTAAGCGCTTCCGCCACCATACTGCCGTGGTCTGCCCGCAAAACCAGGGCAGGCTCCGAGGGGTGTACGTCCCCCGTTTTTGCATTCTTTCGTTCTATTTTTGCGGCGATCCTTTCAATCTCCCGTGCCGTCTCATCATCTATATAAAATCTTCCGCACATGGTTTTCTCCCATTCCTTTTTGCTTTATACAGATTCTTCACAAGTCTCTGACGTTTTCACCTTCGACGTCTATGCCTAGTGTAACCCCGCTTCGCCTTTCTTTATTCAGCCCGCCGCTCATATGGGAAACATTGCTTTTTAAAAAACTGGCGCGGAAAATCGCATCCTCCCCATGTTTCCCCCTGATCTGGTCCACCGCCCTGTCCAGCTTTTCCAGCTTGTCGCTCTTTTCCAGGTCAAAAATGCTGTACTGCCGCCCGGCATTCTCCTGCACCTTGGATGTATGGACGCCGATCTGCCGGATGGGCGTCCTGTTATCCCACAGTTTATCCAGTATCCGGCAGGCCGCCTCATAAATCTCCTCCGTGATATTTGTGGGAGAATCCAGCTGCATCTGCTTATTCATGCGCTTGAACTCACAGGTCGTCAGGTGTACGCTGGCCACACTGACCATCACGCCGTCAGCCCTAAGCCTTGCCGCCACCGTCTCACTCAGGGAAAGAAGCAGATGCTTCGCGTATTCCTCCGTCACGATATCCACCGGGGCCGTCAGGCTGTTTCCGTAACCCTTGTTCGCCTCATGGGAAACCATGGCGGGATCAAGGTCTCCGCCTCTCGCAAAGTCCTGAATGGTCTGCCCGTGCTTTTTCAGATGGGCGCTGATCATCCCCGCATCCGCCGCTGCCAGCTCCCCGATCGTCCGTATCCCCAGACGGTGCAGCTTCTCCACCGTGGCCCGCCCCACAAAAAACAGGTCGGAAACAGGAAGGGGCCACATTTTCTCTTCGATCTCCTCCGGAAAAAGAGTGTGCACCTTATCCGGTTTGGAGAAATCCCCCGCCGTTTTAGACAATAAAAAGTTTGTGGACACCCCCACATTCACCGTAAACCCCAGCTCATCCCTGATCCTGTCTTTTAACTCATAAGCCAGATTCACCATCTGTCCGCGGCCGTACAGCTTCTCAAATCCGTCAAACACGACCCATGCTTCATCGATGCTGTACTGGATCACGTTGTCGCTGTATTCTTTCAATATCTGAATGAAGGCTCTGGAAGAAGTGACGTACAAACCATAGTCAGGCGGCACGATTACCAGATTCGGGCATTTCCTCTGCGCCGCCACAATGGGTTCTCCTGTCTGGATGCCATATTTCTTAGCAGGGGTGCTCTTGGCAAGGACGATGCCGTGGCGCTTTTCCTGATCTCCCCCTACAATACTCGGAATCTGCCTGATATCTTCTTTCTCCCCCAGTACATTTACCCTGTAGACCGCAGTCCAGGAAAGAAAAGCGCTGTTGACATCAATATGAAAGACATATTTTCCCACCTCTACAGGAATTGGAAGATCCGCCATTTCTGGGACATAACACTGTACCGCATTTCAAGGGTCCTGCTGACTTCCCCCATCCTGATTTTACAGACAAACTGCTTCTCCCGCACACCGGCATAGTTCTTTTCCGCTCTGGACACGACCTGCATGACCCGGTACATCCTGACCTCATGGTCTTCTGTCTCCAGCCGGAACCACTGCGGCGTTATCCTGCCGTCGCGGTCTGTCAGCGACATCATTTGGATCGGCAGATTGACCGGGCCGTCTGACAAAATACCCTCCTGCACGTTTTCTTCCATTCCCTTCACCCCCTTCCGTCACTGTTTGTAACACCATGTTATCAAACGTATGTTCTGATGTAAAGATGTAATATTTACCTTTACCCGAATCATAGCATGAAAAAGATCAGCAATTCCCTTTTTCAAGGTAACTGCTGATCTTTTCTCTCATTCGATGTTTAACTGCACTCTTTCATCAATTCAATCTGATAAGCAGGATATTCTTTCTGTTCCACCGGCATGGGAAGCCCGGCTTCCATCAGATCCGCTCCGTAATAGCGTCTGCCGCTCTCCGTATCCCTGTATACCGCCTGCGGTTCCAGCCCTCTTAATTTCACATAATTCACCGTCATATTGCCATGTATTTCCAGCATGACCACACTCAAGAAGGCCCGTTCCTTCTCTTCCGACACAAACATCCAGGCGGCGTAAACATCCTTGAAAGGATCTGACAGACGGTAATAGGTTCCCTTCCGGATCAGCTCCTCCACTGCCTTATACTGCCTGATCTGTTCTTTGACAGCCTCCTTCTCCTCCGGCAGCAGCTTTTCAGGATTCAGCTCATAGCCAAAGCTCCCTGCCATCGCCACCACGCCCCGCGTATGCAGGCTCACGCTCCGTCCCGTCTGATGATTGGGAACGGCTGACACATGGGAACAAACCGTGGAGGCCGGATAAAAGAACGAGGTACCGTACTGTATCCGCAGCCGGTCCACCGCATCCGTGTTATCGCTGCACCAGATCTGCGGCGTATAGTACATCATCCCCGCGTCAAATCTGCCGCCTCCTCCGCTGCACCCTTCTATCAGGATATCCGGGTATTTCCGAAGCAGCCTTTCCAGAAAATCATAAACCCCCAGCATATAATCATAAGTCACTTTCCCCTGTCCGTTTACCGCCGAATAAACGTCCGTGATGCTGCGGTTCATATCCCACTTGATATAGGCAAAGCTGCACTGATCTAATATAGCGCAGATCTCTCCAAAAATAAAATCTCTGACTTCCTCCCTGGAAAAGTCGAGTACCAGCTGGTTCCGGCATCGAACCGGCTCCCTCCCGGGAATCTGCAAAGCCCAGTCCGGATGGTTTCTGTACAGGTCGCTGTCCTCGGAAACCATTTCCGGCTCGATCCAGATCCCGAATTTCACGCCCATTTCATTGACTTTTTCAGTCAATTCTTTCAGCGTACAGCCAAGTTTCTTCTCATTGACCTTCCAGTCTCCAAGGCCGCTGTTGTCATCCTCCCGTTTGCCGAACCACCCGTCGTCCATGACAAGCATATCAATTCCAAGATCCGCCGCACACTTTGCCAGTTTCAGGATCGTCTCCCCATTGAACGAAAAATACGACGCCTCCCAACTGTTGAGCAGAACCGGCCTTGGTGCATCCTTATATTTTCCCCGGCAAAGATGTTCCCTGATACAGCGGTGGAAACGCGCGGACAGTTCTCCGAATCCGCTGTCGGAATAGCTAAGGATCGTCTCCGGAACCGTAAGCCGTTCTCCCTTCCCCAGCGGATAATGGAACAGGTCGCTCTGCAGACCCATCAGCACCCTCGTCTGGTCATACTGATCCTTCTCCGCCTCACACAGAAAATTGCCGCTGTAGACAAATACCATTCCGTAACAGCTCCCCGTATCCTCTGTGGTATTTTCCCCGGCCAGAATCACCGCCGGATTATACTGGTGGCTGGAAGCGCCTCTGCGGCTTCCGAAAGCGTGATTTCCATGGCTGATCTTTTCACGCTGCAAATTCCTCTCCATGGTATGTCTGCCGTAAAAACTGAGCATATCATAATCGCCTGACAAAAAATCAAGACAGGTGGAGGCCGCTTTCTCAACGGTCACACTCTGCTCTCCCTGATTTTCTATAACAACGCTTCTTGTAATGATATCCGCTTCCTCCAGCACGCCGTACAGAAGCGTCACCTTCACATGGCTAACCCTGTCTTCCAGGTAAATCTCCAGTGTCTCCCCTTCCCCGGGGTCAGCATAGACTGCAGGGAGTCCCTGCAGTCTATACTTTTCCTTTTTCGTCTCATGTCCGATGTAGCGTAAATCACAACAATCAGAGCCATCCGCATTGTGCACGATCAGGGCGCTGTTCCTGAAATCTCCGACTCCCATAGCCGGATATTCCTGCGGCAGCGCATCCAGAGAATATGTCCTGTCGTTTCCCACGTCTGACGGGTTACCGGAAAACCCCCTGTCATAATAAGTGAGCAGATAATCCATATCTCCGTATATACGCCCTCCGTAGTACAGATGCAGCAAAAAACCGAAATCGTCCACTTTCATCTGGTAGGATGTATGCCTGGTCTCCAATGTAAAAACACGATTTTCATGCCGAAACTCAATTGCCATAATTTTGTACCTCTCTAACCAATTCCTACTCCTACGGAGAATGCTGCTTTTTAAGCATTCTCCCATGTGAGACTTAGTACTTCTTGGCGTCCCGTCCAATGGCGGGACGTCTTTAGAAGTACTTCTCACATTTTTATTTTACAGCCCCATTTACAACACCATTTAATATCTGTTTCTGACAAATGAGATAGAAAATCAAAATCGGGATCAGAGACAGGAGGTATGATGCAAACGCCAGATTGTAGTTGGTTCCAAACTGTGACTGGAAATTCAACTGTGCGAGTGGAAGCGTGTTCTGTGAAGAACCCGCCATAATGATAAGGGGCGTCATGACATCATTCCATACCGCCAGGGCTGTAATGACTGCAACTGTTGCATGCATCGGTTTCATGATCGGAAAAATTATTTTCCAGTAAGTCAGCCATGTGGAAGCGCCGTCCACTCTCGCCGCCTCCTCCAGTGCCAACGGGATATTGGTAAGGTATCCTGAGTACAGCATGATATTCATGGGCATATAGAACACCACGTACAAAAGGATTACACCAAACCAGTTTGCAAGTCCCATCTCAGCCGTCTGCTTTGCCAGAGGCATCATCAGAATGGCGAAGGGAACAAACATACCGCTCACGATAAAAAGATAGACAAAATTGTAAAATTTACTGGATTTATTCCTTCCAAGCGTATACCCCATCAGGGAATGGATCAGGATGGAAATTCCTACCGTCAATACGGAAATCAAAAGGCTGTTTTTCAGGGAATTCCAGAAATCCGTCACCCGCATCGCCTCCCTGAAGTTATCCAGACTCCATACACTTGGCAGCGACAGGATGCCGCTTATGCTGTTTGTCATCTCCGAAGGCTGTTTGAAGGCGATTACAACCGTCATGTACAACGGAAAGATGATCGTGGAAAGACCGAGAATGAGCAGCACCAGGACGGTTCTGTTCGATTTTCCGACTGTAGATGTTTTCTTCATAACTGCTCCTCCTTTGAACTGGAAAATTTCATCTGCGCAACAGAGATCACTACAATTACGATAAAGAATACAACTGCGTTGGCGCTCTGGAAGCCGAACTGTCCGCCTGACATACCGTTATTATAAATCAGGAAGGAGATGGACTCCGTGCTCTGCGCCGGGCCGCCCTTTGTCAATGCGATAATCTGATCGAACACCATCAGGAAGTTTTTCACACACAGCACCATGTTGATGGAGAAAAACGGAATGATCAGCGGGAATGTCAGATGCTTAAACTGCTTCCACCCGGTAGCGCCGTCCAGACCGCCCGCCTCGTACACATCCTCGGGCACCGTCTGCAGGCCCGATATATAAATGATGGTGTTCATAGCGATGGCCTGCCATGCACATACAACCATGACGCCGATCCACGCCCTGTCCGGATTTGACAGGATACTGGAGCCGAGTGCCCGGATGCCTGTCATATCCGCCAGAGCCGGAACAATATAAGTAAAGAAATAGTTAAAAATGTAACCTACAACCAGCGATCCAAGGATGTTCGGGAGGAAGTACGCCCCGCGGAAAAATCCCTTGGCCCTGATCTTACTGTTTAACCCAAGCGCAAGGATCAGGCTGATCACATTTACCACCACCGTGGTCACAATCGCCAGCTTGATCGTGAACCAGTAGGACCTGCCTACACGCGCATCCGAAAACAGATCAACATAATTGCGCAGTCCCACCCAGTCATAACTTCCAAATCCTCTGAAATTGGTAAAGCTGTACATTGCGCCGCGGATCAGCGGTATTGTATTAAAGCAGATAAACAATGCCAGAATCGGAATCGTTATCAGCATAAATGTTCTTTTTCTTTCATTTTCATGATTCGACATAATCTCCAACCCCTTTCCTAGTTTGCGCTTCCGTGCGCTGCTTCATACTCCTGCACCATACGGATGATATCCCTGTTATACCTCTGCCAGTTCGTATCAAAGGTCTGGAGGAATGCGTCTTCATCCTTCTCCAGGAGAAGCGTCTGCAAAAGCGCATCCACCGCCATCTCAGAAGGATAGTAATGGTCCTGATAGTCCGTCATATTCCCGCTCTGGATAAACTCCGCCATACCGTCCAGCATCGGGGATAATGTAAAGTTTCCTTTCTTGCAGGGCACCGCATTCTGGTCATCGATATACTTCTGTATGTTTTCATCTGCATAGAGGAAATCCAGCACTTCGTAGGCAGCCTCTTTGTTTTTGCAGTCCGCCGTAACACAGAAACCAAGGTCAATTCCCGAATTCAACGTTCTGCCCTCCTTATCGTCGCTTGCGGGCATTACAAAGGAATCAATATTCATGTCCGGATTCACTGAGAGAATCTGCGGCGTCGCGTAACTCCCGATGGTATACATGGCCGATTCCCCGCGGGCAAACGCGGTGCAGGCGTCATTATAGCCATAAGCGAAAGGATCGTCCGGGCCATAAGGAAGAAGCGACATGTATTTTTCTGTCAGTTCCCTGTATTCTTCTGTAAAAGTCGTGGTTCCTCTGTTTACCTGTTTCGTCGTGTCCGCCGGTGCGAGCTCCACCGCCATGGCATTCCAGGGCGCAAGACAAGTCCAGGTATCCTTAAACCCGAAGTAGAAGGGCCGTATCCCCTCCGCCTGAATCTGATCGCACAGCAAGAGCAATTCATCCCAGGTCTCCGGGATCTGCCAGCCATGCTCTTCAAACATATCTCTGTTATAGAGAACGCCGGCCGCATTGGCCACATAAGGTATGATATAAGTGCCGTCGACAGGCACCAGCTCCAACGCCTCCGCAATTTCCAGATATCCCTCATTGATATCTTTCATGCCCTCGTAGCCGGAAACATCCGACAGAATATCTGCGTCCACAAAATAAGAATAGTTGATATCCCCGCCGATCCCTATGATGTCCGGGTAATCCTCCCTGATAAATCTGGTCCTGAGAATCGTTGTCGCATCATTCGGAGAGCTGATTGTCAGATGGATATCATCGTGCGTCGCATTGAATTCCTCTTCCACTTTCTCAAAATAGTTTGCCGCCTCCGGCTTGTACTGTACGATCTCGATTTCGGTTTTGCCGTCCGATGCGCTGCCGCACCCCTGGACAACCGACGCTGCCGCCACACAGCACAGTACAGTCGTCAGGCTTCTTAATCCCTTTCTCTTCATAACCCTTCTCCTTCCCTTTTTGCAATATGCATTGTCAAAACGGATCTCTTTGGATTTGTTTTTTATATTGTAACATACCATAATGCCGCTAAAAATAGCGCTATTTTGCAATTTTTATACCAATATGATGTTTTTCCACCTATGGATTGAAGTGATCTAGCATTTTGGTATATACTTGTGTGAGAAGAACTTCTAATCACTCGCAGCAAAGGCTGCTTCGCGAAGAAGTTCTA
>CAMQTN010000021.1 GCA_947037115.1 uncultured Lachnospiraceae bacterium | reverse complement strand
CGCGATGAGCGCTAGTCTCGTGGGCTCGGAGATGTGTATAAGAGACAGGCACCACTGTCCAAAGAGAGGTCCAATAAGATAAAAAAGAATAAAAACAGGACGAAGATGCCAAAAACTGGATTGAAAATTTTTAAGAAGAAATGCTGTGATGGGTAAACTTTTTGAAAGTTATGTCCGATAATAAAAAAAGAAGCACGGATGCTGAATTCAGAACGGATGGAGCCGTTCTGTTTTTGGCGTTTTTTAATTTTTTCGAAAAAAATTACAAAAACCTTTGAAAAACCACTTCAATGAGGGTATAATATAGTAGCCGCATTGGAAAAACAAGCGGCTGCGAAGCAGACATTTGTTTTTCCCGCGGCGTTAGCGAGCAAAAGTTCGATGTAATCGAACAGAAAGCGCGGAGCGCGAATTTGCGAGCTGCATCTACATGATGATTAATAATTATGCGACACTGACTCTCGGGAAGGGGAACAAAGGTAAATGCAGTTTACGGATATCGGTATAGATCTTGGCACAGCCAGTATTTTAGTATATATCAGAGGTAAAGGCGTTGTGTTGAAAGAGCCCTCAGTGGTGGCTTTCGACAGGGACACGAATAAGATTAAGGCAATTGGTGAGGACGCGCGCCTCATGCTCGGCAGGACGCCGGGGAACATTGTGGCGGTAAGACCTTTGAGACAGGGTGTTATCTCCGACTATCAGGTTACAGAGAAAATGATGAAATATTTTATCCAGAAAGCTCTGGGTAAAAAGACTTTCCGCAAGCCCCGCATTGCGGTGTGCGTGCCAAGCGGCGTTACCGAAGTGGAAAAGAAAGCCGTGGAGGACGCCACATATCAGGCGGGAGCGAGAGAGGTTTCCATTATTGAGGAGCCTATTGCGGCTGCGATTGGCGCGGGCATTGATATTTCCAAACCCTGCGGAAATATGATTGTCGATATCGGGGGCGGAACCTCCGATATTGCGGTTATCTCTCTGGGCGGTACGGTAGTCAGCGCTTCTATTAAGATAGCGGGAGATGATTTCGACGAGGCTATCGTGCGTTATATGCGTAAAAAACACAATCTGCTGATCGGTGAACGAACAGCGGAGGATTTGAAAATAAAGATTGGTTCTGCCTATAAGCGCCCCGAAGTGGATTACATGGATGTCAGGGGCCGTAATCTGGTAACCGGACTTCCAAGAACCGTCAAGGTTTCTTCGGAGGAGACGGAGGAAGCGCTGCATGAGACGACGGTGCAGATTGTTGAGACAATCCACAGCGTGCTTGAGAAGACGCCTCCAGAGCTGGCGGCGGATATTGCGGATCGCGGCATTGTTCTGACGGGAGGCGGAAGCCTTCTTCGCGGATTGGAGGATTTGATTGCGGCTAAGACAGGCATCAATACCATGACGGCGGAGGATCCGATGACGGCAGTGGCTATCGGCACCGGAAAATATGTAGAATTTTTGGCGGGGTACAGAGAGGATTAGAAAATGCTTAAAGGATTATACACAGCCTATACAGGCATGATCAATGAACAGCACAGAATGGACGTTCTGACGAACAATCTGGCAAATGCAACGACCAACGGTTTTAAGAAAGAGGGCACCACAAGCGAAGCTTTTGATACGGTACTCGCATACAAAATCAAGGATTTGTCCGAGGCGGGAAATCTCCCGAGACCGATGGCGACCAACAGGCCTGTGGATGAGGAAGAGGCAAATAATCCGTTAAACGAGACTTACATGGACAGAAGAATCAGCAGAACTGGTTTGAATCTGGGCGTAAAGATTGGCGAGAATTATGTGGATTATTCCGAGGGGCCTATCAAGGAGACGGGCAATCCGTTGGATCTGGCGCTTACCGACAGAGGTTTCTTTGCGGTGGAGTATACGAATAAGGCGGGAGAGACTTCTACCAAGTATACCAGAGATGGTAATTTCACCATGAACCGTCTGGGCTATCTGCAGACGCAGGATGGTGATTATGTACTGGATGAGGACGGCCGCAGGATTCAGATGGATCCGGCGCTTGAAATCGGTATAAACAACAATGGCGATATCTATCAGGATGGTGAGCTTGTAGCTACCATCGGTATTACAGATTTTGAAGATTACAATTATCTGGAGCGGTTTGGGGAGAATTTCTTCCAGCCGGTAGATGGCGCAACGGTGCTTGACCGGGAGACGGCGGCGGAGGAATATGGTGCGGACACCCAGATACGTGCAGGATACCTGGAAATGTCAAATATTTCCGTTGTGACGGAGATGGTCAATATGATCACCCTGCAACGTCAGTATGAGAGCAATCAGAAGGTCATCACCACCTATGATGATACGCTTGAAGAGGCAGTGACGAACGGCAGATTGAACTGATAATTATTTCATTTTGTTATTGTGATTAAGGAGGATTCTATGGTCAGGAGTTTATGGTCGGGAGCAACCGGCATGAATGCACAGCAGACAAATGTGGATACGATAGCGAACAATCTCGCTAACGTCAATTCGGTAGGTTACAAGGCACAGGTGGCACAGTTTAAGTCCCTCCTGTACCAGAATCTGCACTCTGTCACCACAACGGCGAACGGCGATCCGAAGCCGACTACTTCCCAGATTGGATTGGGTGTGCGCACTGCGTCCCTCAATCAGATTTTCACACAGGGAAGTCTGCTGGATTCTGATTCCGATACTGCATTTGCGATTGAAGGCGATGGATTTTTTGCGCTGCGCGGCGAGGATGGTCAGATTTACTATACCAGGAACGGTGATTTTACATGGGCGATCAGCGCCGGAAACCGTATGTCGCTTACAAATTCGGATGGTTTGCCGGTACTGGATTCAACAGGCCGCGCCATTGTTTTGTCCGCTGATTACATAGCAAGCAACCTCTCCATTACGGAAGACGGTCAGATCTGCTATCCGGATGAGCGGAACAATCCGCAGCCGATCGACGTGCAGATTGGTACATTCCAGTTCAGCAATCCCGGCGGCCTGAGCAGAGTAGGAGATACCCTTTTCAGCGTGACGGATGCCAGCGGCCGGGCGATCAATGAAGATACGGATGATAATGTTGCAAAGAGCCGTATCATACAGGGTTATCTGGAAGGCTCCAATGTGCATGTGGCGAACGAGATGGTTAATCTGATCGTGGCACAGCGTGCTTACGAGATGAACTCCAAGTCCATCACCACATCTGATTCCATGCTTGAAGTAGCTAACAACCTGAAACGCTAAGAGCCGTGCAAAATTGGGGCTAAGTTGATTGTGCATGCTTGCATGCAACAAGCAGCTTAGACACAATTTTATAGGGCGACAGCCCGCATGAGCAAGCGATAGCTTGCGAATGAAACGGCTCGATTTATTGAAGCGACAGCCCGTACCCGTATTCATATACAGGAGAACATATTATGAATGATTTAACTAATTTGGCTGCTTATACAGACTACATGACAGATACAAACCGGGTAGCCACAGAACAGCTCCAGAAAAACCTGCAGAATGTTGATCAGGCGGCGAAGCAGAAGGAAGATGACGCTCTCTTTGATGCGTGCAAGCAGTTTGAGGCTTATCTGTGGGAACAGGTTTATAAGGAAATGCAGAAAACCGTCGACATTTTCAGCGATGATGAGGATGGCTATGCCTCCAACATGGTAAACTATTTTAAGGATAACGTCATTCAGCAGATTTCAGAGCAGACCGCGACGCAGGGGTCCAATTCCCTGGCGCAGATGTTATATGAACAGGCAAAAATCAATTACGGTCTGTAATCTTCAGGGATTTCATGGAAACAATCAAAGGATTTATCGATCACATTATTTACCGGAACAAAGACAATGGATATACGGTATTAAATCTTCTCACGCAGGAGGGAGAACTCACCTGCGTGGGTTTTTTTAAGACCATGGATCAGGGCGAGACCATCGAGGCACAGGGGGACTATGCCCAGCATCAGGTATATGGAAAACAGTTTAAAATAGAGCATTATAAAATACTCCCGCCCAGCGATGAAATCAGTATGGAGCGGTACCTTTCCTCGGGAGCGGTGAAGGGCGTCGGGGAGGCGTTGGCCAGAAGGATCGTGAAAGCGTTCGGCGCGGATACCTACCGTATTATTGAGGAGGAGCCGGAGCGGCTGGCTGAGGTGAAGGGAATCAGTTTGCGAAAAGCCAGGGAAATTGCGGCTTCCGTTTATGAAAAGAGGGACGCCCGTGACGCCATGACCTTTTTGCAGGGATATGGCATATCCAATACGCTGGCACTTCGGATTTACGAAACCTATGGCATGGGGCTCTACGGCATTATGCGGGAGAACCCTTACCGGCTGGCGGAGGATATACAGGGTATCGGTTTTCGCATTGCCGATGAAATTGCGGCCAGGATCGGCATTCACACGGACTCCGACTATCGAATCAGAAGCGGGCTTCTCTATACGTTACAGCGCGCAGGAGGCGAGGGACACTGTTACCTTCCGGCAGACAGGCTTTTGGCTGAAGCGGGAGAGCTTTTGGAGATTGCACCTTCTCTGATGGAACCGCAGCTTCAAAATCTGGCGATGGATAAAAAGCTGGTTATCAAAATGCCTGCACCGGGAGAAACGGAGCGCAGAGTGTACGCCTCCACTTTTTATTACGCTGAGTTAAACTGTGCCCGGCTTCTCCATGAATTGAATATACGTGAAACCCTTCTTCCGGCGGAGGAGGAAGCCCTTCTTAAAAAAATCGACCAGGTGGAAAAGGAACTTTCGATCTCGTTAGATGCGCTGCAGAAACGTTCGGTTTTAGAGAGCATCAGAAACGGCGTGTTTATTCTCTCGGGTGGCCCCGGTACGGGGAAGACAACCACCATCAATGCGATCATCCGCTATTTTCTCTCACAGGGAATGGATATCTCTCTTGCGGCGCCTACCGGCAGGGCTGCAAAACGTATGACGGAAGCTACCGGATATGAGTCGCGCACCATACACAGGCTTTTGGAGCTCTCAGGCACGGCGGCTCTGGAAGGGAAGACGGCAAGATTTGAGAGGAATGAAGAAAATCCGCTGGAGGCGGACGTCATTATCGTGGATGAGATGTCCATGGTGGATATCTTTCTCTTCCAATCCCTCCTAAAGGCGATTCCGGTGGGTACACGGCTTATTATGGTAGGAGACGTCAATCAGCTTCCCTCCGTTGGACCGGGACAGGTGCTCGCTGACCTGATTAAGAGTCAGGCTTTTCAGACAGTGACACTTGAAAAAATATTCAGACAGGCGCAGGAGAGTGATATCGTCCTGAACGCCCATAGAATCCATGCGGGAGAAGAGCCCGTACTTGACAATAAGAGCAGGGATTTTTTCTTTCTGGAAAGAAATGACGTTAATGTCATATATAAACATATGATTCAGCTGATTCTGGAAAAACTTCCGCGCTATGTGAATGCAACGCCCTATGATATTCAGGTGCTTACGCCTATGCGCAAGGGGAAGCTGGGGGTGGAGACGTTGAATGGCATTCTGCAAAAGTATCTGAACCCTCCGGATGCAAAAAAACGCGAGTGCCATGTGGGTGATACTCTCTTTCGGGAGGGCGACAAAGTGATGCAGATCAAAAATAACTACCAGCTCCCGTGGGAGGTGGTCAGCCGTTATAATATCCCCATCGATCAGGGTATGGGAATTTTTAACGGCGATATCGGCGTCATTCGCTCTATAGACGACTACACGAAAGAGGTGGTAGTGGAGTTCGACGAGCACAGGCGGGTCACTTATCCCTTTGCCGGGCTTGACGAGGTCGAACTGGCCTATGCTGTTACCATACATAAATCTCAGGGCAGCGAATATCCGGCTGTTATCATGCCTCTTCTTTCGGGCCCTCATATGCTTTTTAACCGTAACCTTCTCTACACTGGGGTAACCCGTGCTAAGGCCTGCGCTACCATTCTGGGAAGCCGCGCCACACTTCTGGATATGATTGCCAACAATCAGGAGAACCGGCGATATACAGGTTTTGCTGATCAAGTCATCAACTCCGCGGCAGACTGACAGAGTTGGGGGCTATGGAAAGGAACTTTATGAATACACTTCTTAATACACTTCTGTCACTTCTCTATCCCCGCCGCTGTCCGGTCTGCGACGGGCCTGTCAAGCCGTGGAATGCTCTGGTCTGCAGGGAATGCGAGCCTGCGTTGACTTACATTAAACCACCGCGGTGCATGAAATGCGGAAAACATATCGGGGACACGGAGAAAGAATACTGTGCCGACTGTGCCGCCCACGCCCACCTCTATGACAGCGGGCGCGCCCTCTTTTCGTACCAAAGTGTCTCCGCCTCGATTGCCCGCTTTAAGTATCACGGCAGAAGAGAGTATGCTGCTTTTTATGCAGTCTGTATGGCGGATGCGCTTGGAAATTTTATCAGGTTCTGCCGTGCGGACGCTCTCGTTCCCGTTCCCCTTCACGAGAGCAGGAAACGCAGGCGGGGATATAATCAGGCAGAGGTTCTGGCAAGGGAACTTTCAGCCCTCACGGGGATACCAGTGTGCGGCGATTTGATTGGAAGAGTAAAGAAAACAGTGCCAATGAAAGAATTATCTGTCGCCGGGAGACAAAATAATTTGAAAAAGGCTTTCAAAATCCTGCGTTATGATGTAAAATTAGATACGATTATAATTATTGATGATATCTACACGACGGGCAGTACGATAGATGCCATGAGCCGTGAGCTTAAAAATGCGGGTGTAGAGAGGATTTATTTCATGACTCTGGCTATCGGGAGAGGCATGTGAGAAAACTGTCTTAGGGAGGACGTAGTATGAACGTAAGGAATTGTAGAAAGTGCGGAAATCTTTTCAACTATGTTATGGGACCGCCGATCTGTCCTGTGTGCAAGGAGCAGATGGAGGAGAAGTTTCAGGAGGTAAAAAAATACATTCAGGATAACGGGCATGCATCCATCCCTGAGGTAGCAGAAGCCTGTGACGTTTCTACGAATCAGATCCACCAGTGGCTCAGAGAGGAAAGGCTGGAGCTTTCGTCCGAGTCCGGTATTACCCTTACCTGTGAGAACTGCGGCGCGCCCATTATGACAGGACGCTTCTGCCAGAAGTGTAAGAGTACCATGGCCAATGAGCTGGGCAGCAGTATTAAGAAGCCTGAGCCGCCCAAGGTTGCAAAGAAAAAGGATACAAAGGAAAATCCGAAGATGCGTTTCCTGAATTGATTTTTATTTTTGGAAGTTGGAGAAATATATGTTAAATGAAGAGAGAGTCGTTCTGATGACGAAAATGGCTTCCTATGAGGCGCATGAGGGAAAGAGATGCCTCGCCATTGGCAGCTATTTTCGGAGCGACTATATAGGCTGGCAGGTGCTTAAATCCATTATAAGTGCAACCATCGCATTTGTAGTGGTTTTTGCTATGTACATTTTTTATGATTTTGAAATATTTATGACGGACATCTACAAGATGGATCTTTTGGAGTTCGCCAGGAGTGTTCTGTTCTTTTATCTGGGGACAGTGGGCATCTACGCGCTTATTTCCTATGCAGTTTACACAGTAAGGTACAGCAGGGCGAAAAAGAGCCTGCGGACATACTATATGAACCTGCACAGGCTTTCCTCCATGTATAAAAACGAATAGAACGGATAAAAGGATTAATATACAATGACTACTTTACTGGTTGCAAAACAGATACTTTTGACGATATACAGTAAATATGAGGTGTATATCACACCGCTTTTGAAGTTTCTTCTGGCGCTTGTCACACTTTTACTGATCAATTCCAGGCTGGGATATATGGAAACGATCAACAGGACAACGGTGGTGCTGATTGTGGCGTTGATGTGCTCTTTCATGCCGATGAATTTTATTGTTCTGATGGGAGCGGTTTTTACGCTGCTGCACCTTTACACTTTCAGTCTGGAATGTGCGGCGGTGATCGGCGCAGGTTTTTTGCTCCTCTTTTTGCTGTATCTGCGTTTCGCCCCGAAGGATACGCTGGTAGTGGTGCTTTTGCCAATCTGTTTCCTTCTGCGGATTCCCTATGTGATTCCATTATCCATGGGGCTGATCGGGACACCGGCTTCGGCTGTTTCCGTTGCCTGCGGCGTGATTGTTTATTACATGATCCATTATGTAACACAGAATGCGACGGTGATTGCGGCTATGGCGGACGAGGAGACTGCGGCCAAATTTCGGTTTATCATCGACGGGCTTCTTAAAAACCGTGAGATGGTGGTTACCATTGCAGCCTTTGCGATCACGGTGATTATCGTGTACCTTCTGCGGCGCATGAGCGTGGATTATGCATGGACGATCGCCATGACGGCGGGTTCCGTGGTAAACATTATGGTGCTTTTGGTGGGAGACCTGATTTTTGATATTAACCAGCCGCTTATTGGTGTGATTCTGGGAACCATTATAGCTTTCCTGATCACTCTGATATTGCAGTTTTTCGTATTTTATGTAGATTACAGTCGAACGGAAAAAGTACAGTTTGAGGATGATGAATACTATTATTATGTGAAGGCAGTGCCGAAGGTCACAGTGGCGAGGCCGGATAAGAAAGTGAAGCAGATTAATTCTGCGAGAAGCGGTGGGGCGAGAAATACGAGACCGTCCCATCGTTAAAGTGTGTGGGAAGTGCTTATAAAGTTCAGCAGAAGGTAGGTGATGGGAGATGGAACAACTGAATAGCCTGATTGGAGTTTATCTCGCAAGACTGCACATGCCTTCTATGCACTGGAATGATGTGGCGGAGATTGTCATTATGACTTTTGTGGCTTATCACATTCTGGTGTGGATTAAAAATACAAGGGCCTGGGCGCTTTTAAAGGGCGTCATTATGATTTTGGTATTTATTGTAATTGCGGCTCTTTGTAAGATGAATACGATTCTTTGGATTGTACCGAATATCATCAGCATTGCGGCCACCGCTTTTGTAGTGGTCCTGCAGCCGGAACTGCGCGCCGCACTGGAAGAGCTGGGACGCAAGAATTTCTTTGCCTCCATTCTCGACGCGAATAAGCGGGAGGACGGACGCTTTTCGGATCGGACGATCAATGAAATTGTCAAGGCTTCCGTGGAGATGGGAAAAGTGAAAACAGGAGCGCTCATCGTGATTGAATACGAGCAGTCCCTGCGGGAATACGAGAGAACGGGAATAGATGTGGACGGCATTATTTCCAGTCAGCTTCTCATCAATATTTTTGAGCATAATACGCCTCTGCACGATGGCGCGGTTATTGTCAGGGGAAACAGAGTGGTGTCCGCAACCTGCTACCTGCCATTGTCAGATAATATGGCGCTCAGCAAAGATCTGGGAACAAGACACAGAGCGGGTGTAGGTATCTCGGAAGTGACGGATTCCCTGACAGTTATCGTCTCAGAGGAGACAGGTAAGATCAGTGTGGCTTACGGCGGTGCACTTGAGAGGAATCTGGATGCGGCACGGTTGAAAGAACGGCTTCTGGAGATTCAGGATAAGCCGACAGAGGAGAAAAAACGCAAACTTTGGAAGGGAAAGAGCATTGGAAAGGCAGGCGGCAGGGATGAAGAGTAGGCTTACCCGAAATTGGGGCTTGAAAATTGCATCCTTTCTCAGCGCGGCATTGTTATGGCTGGTGGTCACCAACATAAACGATCCTATTGTGTCCTACCGCGTGACAGATGTGCCCGTCATAATCAGAAATGCAAACCTGATCACGGACAGGGGGCAGGTATATGAGGTGCTGGACGGTACGGACACGATTGATGTGGTTACGGTATCGGCGCCCCGTTCTATTATCGATGCTCTGGATAAGAGCAACATTTCGGCGGTGGCGGATATCAACGACCTGACCAGTGTGGATACGGTGCCCATCAAATTGTCCACGAACAAGTACAGCGATAAGCTGGACAGCATACGGGGAAATATCGACAGTGTGCGGCTGAGTATTGAGGAGAAAAAGACCAGATCCCTGCAGATCCGGCCTGCGACCACAGGAGAGGTGCGCGAGGGCTATATGGTGGGCGATACCGCGACGGATCAGAACCTGATCCAGATTTCCGGTCCGCAGTCCGTTGTTTCACAGGTGGCAAAAGCGCAGGCTGAGGTTGATATTTCCGGTTTTACAAATAATATTGACGCGGATTCTGTGATCCGCCTTTATGACGAAGAAGGGGAAGAAATCACAGCGGCGAACATCGAAAAGAGCATCTCCAAGGTAAGGGTCACCGTGGAAATTCTGGAGCTTAAGTCCTTACCTGTTGTATGCGAGGTTACAGGAACGCCTGAAGCCGGCTATCAGTACACGGGAGAGGTTACTTTCAGCAAAGGTACGGTTACGGTAGCGGCAAGATCGCAGACGCTGGAGCACGTGGAGGCGATTGAGATTCCCTCCGGCGTTCTGGATGTGACAGACGCTTCGGAGGATGTGACGGTGCTTGTAGACCTCAATGAATATCTGCCCGACGGCGTGGCTTTGGCAGAAAATAACTTTGTGGGCAGGATCAACGTCACCGCAAAAATAGAGGCTGAGCGGGAACGGGCCGTGAGGATCCCTGTAGGCCGGATTCTATTTGAGGGACTTCCCGAGGGCTATCAGGCTGTCATTACGGAGCCGGCGAACGAGTGCAGTATCACGCTGACAGGGCTTCAGGGAGCCTTAAATGAGGTTACGGCAGAGGACGTCACAGCCGTCGTGGATCTGGGCGCGTGGATGGCGCAGGAGGAGATGACAGAGCTCACAGAGGGCAGTTATTGGGTTCCTGTGAATGCCACTGTGGCGAATGAGAGTCTGAAACAAAGCGGAATCACCGAGGTGAGAGTGCACATCATCGGGGAACAATAAATGTTGGAGGTGTATATGAGCAGATTATTTGGTACGGACGGAGTCCGTGGTGTGGCGAACGAGGAGTTGTCGCCCCTTCTTGCGATGCAGCTGGGGCAGGCAGGGGCTTATGTCCTGACCAGAGAAAACGAACACAAGCCGACGATTATGGTCGGGTGCGATACGAGAATATCGGGTGACATGCTGGCAAACGCCCTGATGGCAGGTGTGTGTTCCGTTGGAGCAAACGCGGTGTATGTCGGAGTGGTTCCCACACCGGCGGTGGCTTATCTTACCAGGAAATATAAGGTGGATGCGGGCGTTGTGATTTCCGCTTCCCACAATACCGTAGAATTTAACGGCATCAAGTTCTTCGACGGAAATGGCTATAAACTTCCGGATTCTCTTGAGGATGAGATCGAGGAGCTGATCAGGAGCGATATGAGGGGGGTCAAATTCCCCACAGGCGCAAGCGTCGGCAAAATCAAATACCGCACGGATGCCAGAGAGGAATATATCAATCACGCCATGAAGGCAGTGAATGTGGATCTGCGGGGAATGAAAATTGTTTTGGACTGTGCGGAGGGTGCGTCCTTCTATACTTCAGTGGAAACCATGAAGGAGCTGGGTGCGGAAGTGGCCGCTATCCACAACAATCCTGATGGCACGAATATTAACGCGAACTGCGGTTCTACGCATATGGAAGAGCTGCAGGCGAGGGTGGTTTACGAGAAAGCGCAGCTGGGGCTTGCTTTTGACGGAGACGCCGACAGGCTGCTGGCAGTGGATGAGCTGGGCAACATTGTGGACGGCGATCAGATCATGGCCATCGTTGGCAATCACATGAAGGCGAAGGGAAAACTGAATAAGAACACCATCGTAGCTACGGTTATGAGTAATCTGGGCTTCTTTCTCATGGGCGAGAAGAATGGAATCAAGATAGAGCAGACCAAAGTAGGCGACCGGTATGTGCTGGAACGCATGCGGGAGATCGGGGCGAGCCTTGGCGGCGAGCAGTCGGGCCATGTGATCTTTTTGGATGAAAATACCACGGGAGACGGCCTTCTCAGCGCGCTTCATCTTCTACAGGTGCTGGTGGAGACGAAAAAACCTCTCTCGGAGCTTGCCTCTATCATGGAAGTGATGCCGCAGGCGCTGGTGGGAGCCAAAGTACCTAACCATAAAAAAGAGAAATTTATGGATTATCCTGAGATTGCGGATGCCATTGCCGCTCTTGAAAAGAAGTTTGCGGGGGAAGGCCGTGTTCTGATTCGTCCTTCCGGCACAGAACCGCTGGTCAGAGTCATGATTGAGGGAAAAGACCAGAAGGTTATCAATGAAGAGGCAAAGAAGCTTGCCGAGTTGATTCAAAATATTATGCTATGAAACGTGAGCTGGTTCACATTGAGATATTGCGGGTGATAGCGATATGGTTTGTGGTTTTTAATCATACATGGACGTCGGGATATATGTTATATTCAGCCGTCGGGAGAAGCTACCGCTATTATTATCCGCTTGTGTTTTTATCTGTTCTGTGCAAGATAGCCGTCCCGGTCTTTTTTATGATTTCAGGTGCGCTGCTTCTTGGACGGGAGGAAAGCTATCGGGAGCTGTACGCAAAAAGAATTGTGCGGATGCTGGTCATCCTGGTTCTTTTCTCTTTTGTGGAATACTGCTATAAACTTACAATGGGAGCCGGAAATGTGGGAGCCGCTTTACATGCTGTCGCTGCCGGGTTTTGCCCTATAGATTTTTTCAGAGGGATTTACGCTGAGGAACAGGCGGCGGCTTACTGGTATCTGTATGCGTATCTGGCTTTTCTGGTGATGCTGCCGCTGTTACGGAAAATGGCCTGCATGATGCGGGAGGCAGACTACGGATATCTTGCGGTATGGCAGTTTGTGATTGTGGGGGCGCTTCCGATTCTGGAATATCTTCTGTGGGATGGAGAGTATGTGCTGCAGAAGGATTTTGATATTGTGTTTGTCACAACGGCGGGTGTATTTTATCCGCTTATGGGATATGCACTGGAACATGTGATAGACAAACAGCGATATACGGGGAAAAACGTCCTGCTCCTGACGGCGGCGGGAGTCATGGCCATTGTGATATGCGGTGTTCTTACTACGGACCGTATGCAGGCAACGGGAGATAAGACTGCGGAGGTCTTTCATAACAGCCTGATTGTGCTTCCGGCCTGCGCGGTTTATGTTGCAGCTAAATTTTTATGTGGTAAATATAAACTGCCTGACCGGGTCAGACGCTTTGCGGCGGCAGCAGGCGGTACGGTTTTCGGTATCATGCTTTTGGAGGATATCCTGCGTAGGGAATTGATCGGTATCTTTGAGTATCTGAAACCGGTCGTTGGTATTTTTCCGGCCTGTGTTGTCTGGGTGACGGCGGTAGTGCTGCTCGGAGCTGTACTGTCACAGATGCTAAAGTGGATACCAGGGGTGCGGAGGCTGTTGTAAGGGAAGAGACGAATACATTCGGAATCTTGTGTTTTAGGACTTGTGATACAGACCAAAAAATGATATACTTTTTATATTATCCAGGAAAGAGGAAGAGGTTATGGTAAGTCAAAAGGTAGTCATCAAAAACCCGACAGGGCTACATCTAAGACCGGCAGGCATCCTATGTAAGGAAGCGATGCAGTTTAAATCTCTGATAACCTTTACATTTCGTGAAAATACAGCGAATGCCAAGAGTGTCCTGAGCGTGCTTGGGGCATGTGTCAAGTGTGGCGACGAGATTGAGTTTGTGTGTGATGGTGAAGATGAGGAGGAAGCCCTGAAAGCACTGGTCAGTGCGATTGAGAGCGGTCTTGGAGAATAACGTCACAGATGGACCCCGCTGTATGCAGCGGGGTCTTTGTTTGTGTACACGGACGCGGAAAGGAAGTATACATCTTCCCTGCTCGATTATAAAGTTAAAAGGAGGAGTAAGTCATGTTAAATTATAAGAGGTATCGCAGGAATCCGGTGGTGGATTTCCCTGAGAGGGAATGGGTTAATAAAGAGATTGAGAAAGCGCCGGTCTGGTGCAGTGTGGATCTGCGTGACGGCAATCAGGCCCTGATTGATCCGATGGTCGTATCTGAAAAAATAGAATTTTTTAACTATTTAATTAAACTTGGCTTTAAGGAGATCGAGATCGGTTTTCCGGCGGCCAGCCAGATTGAGTATGATTTTCTGCGTCAGCTTGTGGACAGAAAGATGATTCCCGATGATGTGGTGGTGCAGGTGCTGACACAGTGCCGCGAGGAACTTCTGGAGAGAACTTTCGAATCGATTGAAGGCTGCAAACAGGCCATCGTTCATATTTACAACTCCACTTCCACCTTACAGAGGGATGTGGTCTTTAACATGGACCGCG
The DNA here is from genome assembly GCA_947037115.1 of uncultured Lachnospiraceae bacterium. Lineage (GTDB taxonomy): Bacteria > Bacillota > Clostridia > Lachnospirales > Lachnospiraceae > UBA3282. The sequence goes on along the minus strand of CAMQTN010000021.1, from coordinate 27,105 downwards.
AGGAGATCATCAACATTGCCGTAGAAGGGACAAAGATGGTGAAGCGCCACGCAGCGAACTTCCCGGGTAAGATTATTCTGGAGTATTCCCCTGAGAGCTTTACCGGCACAGAACTGGATTTTGCGCTGGAAATCTGTAACGCTGTGCAGAGGGAATGGGGGCCAACGAAGGAGAATCCCATGATTATCAACCTCCCCTCTACAGTGGAGATGACGACGCCCAATGTCTTTGCGGACAGAATCGAGTGGATGAATAAACATCTTGAGAACAGGGAGGCCATTATCCTGAGTGTCCATCCCCACAACGACAGGGGAACCGGTGTGGCCAGTGCGGAGCTTTCACTGCTTGCGGGTGCGGACCGCGTGGAAGGAACGCTTTTTGGCAATGGAGAGAGAACCGGGAACGTAGATATTTTAAATATTGCCTACAACATGTTCTCGCAGGGTATTGACCCGGGACTCGCTATTGAGCACGTGAACGAGAGCATTGAAATTTATGAGAGATGCTGTAAGATTCCGGTGCATCCCAGACATCCCTATGCCGGTAAGCTGGTGTTCACCGCATTCTCCGGCTCGCACCAGGACGCCATCAACAAGGGCGTAAAGGCCATGAAGGAGCGGGGCGGCGAATACTGGGAAGTGCCCTATCTTCCGATCGACCCTGCGGATATCGGCAGGGAATACGAGCCCATTGTGCGCATCAACTCGCAGTCCGGAAAGGGCGGTGTTGCCTTTGTCATGGACACCTACTTTGGGTTTAAGCTGCCGAAAGGGATGCACAGGGAGTTTGCGAATGTGATCCAGACAATTTCAGAGAAGCAGGGAGAGGTAAGCCCGGATCAGATTATGGAGAGCTTCCGGCAGGAGTATCTGATGAAGAAGGAGCCGATTCATTTCCGCAGGCTTCGGGTGGATGATCTGAGTGAGGAGACAGAGTCCGAGTTTGACACGAAGGTGACGGTGGTTTACACCGATGACGGCGTAGAAAAGAGATTCGAGGCGGTCGGAAACGGCCCTATCGACGCGGTGAAGCGCGGCCTTCAGGAAGAACTGAACGTCAGCATGAAGATTTTGGACTATGAGGAGCATGCTCTCCAGAGCGGTTCCAATTCCCAGGCGGCGGCTTATATCCACCTCCTGGATGCGGATGACGGCAGAGTGACCTACGGGGTGGGCGTCAGCTCCAACATTACCAGGGCGTCCGTGCGGGCGATATTCTCGGCGGTGAATCGTCTGGGTCTGGGTGAGAAGAAGTTCTGAAGACGCCGCGCCACAGGATGCGGTGCCAGAAACTGTCCCACTTGGGAAAACGTGTGAACTTAAAAGTAGAAAAAGGAGGTATGGCTATGAATCAGATCGAACAGTTAAGACAGTGGGTGGACGAGTCGGATAACATTGTTTTTTTCGGAGGAGCGGGTGTCTCCACGGAGAGCGGCATTCCGGATTTTCGCAGTGTGGACGGCCTCTATAATCAACAGTACGACTATCCGCCGGAGACCATATTGAGCCATACCTTTTACAGGAGAAATACGGAGGAATTTTACCGATTTTACCGCAACAAAATGCTTTGCCTTGACGCGAAGCCGAATGCGGCCCACTTAAAACTGGCACAGTGGGAAAAGGAAGGAAAACTGAAGGCGGTTGTAACCCAGAATATTGATGGCCTTCATCAGGCGGCGGGCAGTGAGAAAGTGTATGAGCTTCACGGATCGGTGCTTCGGAATTTCTGTGAATCCTGCCACAAATTTTATGACGTAAACCATATTGCAGATTCGGAGGGCGTGCCTAAGTGCAGCTGCGGCGGTTCCGTTAAGCCGGACGTTGTCCTGTATGAAGAGGGGCTGGACCAGAATACCCTCTCAGGGGCGATCCGTGCGATCAGTGAGGCCGATGTGCTGATTGTGGGAGGCACATCCCTGGCTGTGTATCCTGCGGCGGGGCTTCTGGATTACTATAATGGAAACAGGCTGGTGCTTGTGAACAAGACGCCTACAGCCAGGGACGGCATTGCGGATCTGGTAGTGCAGGGGAGTATCGGGGAGATATTTTCACAGCTGAATTAGGAGGACGATTTGGACATTCGGGTCGGAGACGTTTTAAAAATGAAAAAGAAGCACCCCTGCGGCAGCGCCGAGTGGGAGGTACTTCGTATCGGTGCGGACTTTCGTCTGAAATGTGCCGGCTGCGGACATCAGATTATGATTGCCCGGCCGAAGGCTGAAAAGAATATCCGTGGGGTTGAGCGCCGCAGCCCAAATCCGGCGGGAGAAACGCTTTAATCAGCGTTTGTCTAAAAATGCCTTGCGCATTCCGGGGGATTATGGTATTATAAGTATCCGTGATAAACTAATTTTGGCGTAAAGCCACACATCCTTGCTCCTTTTTGCGAAGGGGCCAGAGACCAAAAGGAGGGAAAAAGCATGAATAAGTATGAGTTAGCCGTTGTTGTCACTGCTAAGATTGAAGATGACGAGCGGGCCGCTACTCTGGAGAAGGTGAAAGCCTTAGTGGAGAGATTCGGCGGAAAGATCACAGAAGTTGACGACTGGGGTAAGAAGAGACTCGCATACGAAGTGCAGAAGATGAAAGAGGCTTTTTATTACTTTATCCGCTTTGAAGCAGAGAGCACAGCTCCCGGCGAGATTGAGAGCCGCATCCGCATCATGGATAACGTCATCCGATACCTGTGCGTCAGACAAGACGAGAAATAGGAAGAGGTATTCTACATGAATAGAGTTATACTGATGGGGCGTTTGACAAGAGATCCCGAGGTGAGATATTCCCAGGGGGAGAACGCGACGGCGGTGGCCAGATATACATTGGCGGTAGACCGCAGATTTAATCGAAATAACGATGAGCAGACGGCAGATTTTATCAACTGCGTGGCTTTTGGCAGATCAGGCGAATTTGCTGAAAAGTATCTCCACAAAGGCACGAAGATTGCGATTACCGGACGTATCCAGACAGGAAGCTATACCAATAAGGATGGCGTCAGAGTCTATACGACGGACGTTGTGGTAGAGGATCAGGAGTTTGCGGAGAGCAAGAATGCGTCCGTGGCAAATGCCGGGTATGTACCCGCAGAGAGAAATGATTCCGCACCGGCGGCTGCGGGGGATGGCTTTATGAATATCCCTGATGGCATCGATGAAGAACTGCCGTTCAATTAAGGAGAGCGCTTTGGGCGCGAGATTGGAGGTTTAGTATGGCATTTAATAAATCAGATAAGCCGGATTTCCCCAAGAAAAAAGGGGGGATGCGTAGAAGAAAGAAAGTCTGCGTATTTTGTGGCAAGGATAATGTGATCGATTACAAGGACAGCAACAAGCTTCGCAGATACATTTCCGAGAGAGGAAAGATTCTTCCCAGAAGAATTACCGGAAACTGTGCAAAGCACCAGAGAGCGCTTACTGTAGCGATCAAACGTGCAAGACATCTTGCTCTGATGCCTTACGTGCAGGACTAATCATTTATATCAAAATTCAGGGAATCGGGTGTCTGGTACACCCGGTTTCTTCTTTTGCACAAATACACCGGCCCCAACATTATGTCATTTTAAACAGAAAAAGGTCTATATATTGGTATGGCGGTATTTGGCAAAAAATGCTATACTAATATGAGGTGTACGGAAAGAAATGCTAACGTCCGCAGCAATGGCTGCTTTGCGAAAAATTTCTATGCTTCGTGCTGAAGAATGCCCAAAACGGCATTCTTCCCGTTAACGAGAAGGAAACTGATAGATGAAAAATACGGTAAAGTTAAAGGGGAGGATGAAAGCTTATCTGCAATCTTCCTTATATCTGGGGTTTTTGCTTGCGGTTGTGGATATTTTAGTCTATTTGCTGGATTACCGGGCAGGGCTTGTGCTGACCGCATTTTTGATTTTTTATTTTGCGATCATACTGTCCATGATGCTATATAACAAGCCGGTCATTATGAACGAGCTGATCAGTTTTGCAACCCAGTACGGACAGATCCAGAGAAGGCTTTTGCGTGATCTGGAGCTTCCCCATGCGCTTTTGGACGATGCGGGTAAAATCATATGGACCAATATTGCTTTCGAGTATATTACGCATCAGGAGAAAGGCTGTCGAAAATCGATTACGGCCCTTTTCCCTTCGATTACGAAGGACAGGCTTCCCGGACGGGACGGCGAGGGGGAAGTTGAGTGCCGGGTGGAGTATGAAAATGGAAATTATCTGGCCAAGCTCAAGATGATTTCCCTGAAAGAGATGGCGGAAAACAGTGATATCATTGACGCGAAGGGGTATGACGGATATCTGATCGCTATGTATCTGTTTGACGAGACGGCTCTGCAGATTGCTCTGCGGGAGGTGGACAATCAGTCTCTGGCAGTGGCGCTTATTTATCTGGACAACTACGAAGAGGCGCTGGAGAGCGTGGAGGAAGTGAGACGTTCCCTCCTGATTGCGCTGATTGACCGTAAGGTGAATAAATATATCGCTGCTCTGGACGGTATCTGTAAAAAACTGGAGAAGGATAAGTATCTGGTGATCATGCGCAAGGAGGCGGCGACCCATCTGCAGGAGAACCGGTTTGATATTTTAGAGGATGTGAAGAAAGTCAATATCGGTAATGAGATGGCTGTCACCATCAGCATTGGTATGGGGCTGAACGGTTTGTCCTATGCACAGAATTATGAGTTTGCGCGAAATGCGATAGATATCGCCCTGGGACGGGGCGGCGACCAGGCGGTAGTGAAAATACCGGAAAATGTGATTTACTATGGCGGAAAGAGCCAGCAGATGGAAAAGAGCACCCGCGTTAAGGCCAGAGTAAAGGCGCACGCCCTGCGCGAGATTATCTCTGTCAAGGACGAAGTCTATGTCATGGGACACCGTATGGGAGACGTGGACAGTTTTGGCGCGTCTGTGGGTATCTACAGGATTGCCGAGGCACTTGATAAGAAAGCACATATTGTTTTAAACGATGTAACATCTTCCATGCAGCCCATGGTAGACATGTTCAGGGACAACGAGGACTACGCGGAGGATATGATTATAGGCGGACAGCAGGCTGTTGAAATGGTGGGGAGCAATGCGGTGCTTGTGGTGGTGGACGTCAACAAGCCAAGTATTACGGAGTGTCCGGAACTGCTGAAGCGCTGTAAGTCCATTGTGGTGCTGGATCACCACAGACAGGGAACGGAGATTATTGAGAACGCCACACTCTCTTATATAGAAGCCTATGCGTCTTCCGCCTGTGAAATGGTTTCGGAGATATTGCAATACATCAGCGACGACCTGCGGCTGCGCGCTGAGGAAGCGGACTGTATGTATTCCGGCATTATGATAGACACCAACAACTTTATGACGAAAACCGGCGTCAGAACCTTTGAGGCGGCCGCATTCCTGCGCAGGAATGGTGCGGACGTGACCCGGGTCAGAAAGCTGTTCAGGGACGATGCTGCGGAATATAAAGCGAAGGCGGATGCAGTCAGTCAGGCGGAGATTTACAGACATTTTTATGCCATATCCGTGTGCACGGGGGAGGACGTTGCAAGCCCTACCGTCGTAGGTGCGCAGGCAGCCAATGAGCTGTTGAATATCAAAGGAATCAAAGCCAGCTTTATTCTAACCAGATACAATGGGATTATCTATATAAGCGCCCGCTCCATAGACGAGGTGAACGTGCAGGTAATTATGGAGAGAATGGGCGGCGGCGGCCATTTGAATATAGCCGGGGCGCAGATTGAAAACGGTACGATTGAAGAGGGAATTGAGAGTATCAAGAGAACATTGGATACCATGATTGAGGAAGGGGAACTGGATTCGGATTAAATTGCTGCGCAATTAAATCCTGAGAATGCAAAAAGCGCATTCTCTAGGGGCTGTGAGGCAAAAAGCGCATTCTTCGTGGGCTGTGAGGCAAAAAGCGCATTCTTCGTGGGCTGTGAGGCAAAGAGCGCATTCTCTACGAACTGTGGTGCAAAAATTATGGAAAGAGGGAAATACAGATGAAGATTATATTGCTGGAAGATGTAAAATCACTCGGGAAAAAAGGAGATATTGTGGATGTCAGTGACGGCTATGCGAGAAATTTCGTGCTGCCGAAAAAGCTCGGTGTGGAGGCAAATGCCAAACACATGAATGACTTAAAGCTCCAGAAGGCCAATGCGGATAAGGTCGCGAAGGAACAGCTTGAGGCGGCAAAAGAGCTGGCGGGCGTGCTTGAGACAAAGGAAGTAACTCTTAAAATGAAGTCCGGTGAGGGCGGACGGGCATTCGGCTCGGTTTCCTCGAAGGAGATTGCGCAGGCGGCAAAGGAGCAGTGCGGTTTGGAACTGGATAAGAAAAAGATACAGCTTCCTGAACCGATCAAGGCGCTCGGCGTCTATGAGGTGAGTGTGAAGCTTCACCCGAAGGTGACGGGGAAGCTGAAAGTGAAAGTGACAGAGGTATAAACCGTGGCAGCAGAGGAAGCGGTACTAAAAAGAATATTGCCGCACAGCATGGAGGCGGAGCAGTCCGTTATCGGCTCCATGATCATGGACAGGGACGCCATTGTTGCAGCTTCGGAGATTGTGCTGGGAGAGGATTTTTATAATAAACAGTACGGCGTTTTGTTTGACGCGATGGTGGAACTCAACGACGAGGGAAAGCCGGTAGATCTGGTGACATTGCAGGACAGACTGCGGGAGAAGGATGTGCCTCCGGAGGTCAGCAGTCCCGAGTTTATCAGAGATTTGATTACTGCGGTGCCTACTTCGGCAAATGTGAAATATTACGCGGGCATCGTTTCTGATAAGGCGGTGCTCAGACGCCTGATCCGCCTGAATGAGGAGATTGCCAACGAGTGCTACGTCGGCAGGGAAAGTCTGGAAACCATTCTGGAGGATACGGAGAAACGGGTGTTTGATCTTGTGCAGAGGCGTGGCGGAGGGGAGTTCGTCCCCATCCGGCAGATCGTGATGGATGTGATGGACAACATCGAGAAGGCCTCCCACAATAAGGGAAATGTCACCGGCGTGGCGACAGGTTTTCTGGATCTGGATTATAAGACCTCCGGAATGCAGCCTTCCGATCTCATTTTGGTTGCCGCAAGACCATCCATGGGAAAAACGGCCTTTGTCCTGAATATAGCCGAGTATGTGGCCTTTAAACAGAACAAAACGGTGGCGATATTCAGTCTGGAGATGTCGAAGGAACAGTTGGTGAACCGTCTGTTTTCCATGGAGGCCAAGGTGGATTCCCAACACATCAGAACAGGTAACCTTACGGATGCGGAGTGGGAGAAGCTGATTGAGAGCGCCGGGCAGATCGGCAAGTCCAATCTTATCATAGATGACACGCCGGGTATCAGTATTTCGGAACTTCGGTCAAAATGCCGCAAATACAAGCTGGAGCACAATCTGGAGATGGTCATTATCGACTATTTGCAGTTGATGTCCGGAAGCGGCAGATCCACTGACTCCAGGCAGCAGGAGATTTCGGATATCTCCCGGTCCCTGAAAGCGTTGGCCAGAGAACTGCGGGTGCCCGTGATGGCGCTTTCACAGCTTTCCCGTGCAGTGGAACAGCGACCCGACCACAGACCGATGCTCTCGGACCTGCGTGAATCCGGCGCCATCGAGCAGGACGCCGATGTGGTTATGTTCATATACCGCGACGACTATTACAACAAAGATACAGAGAGAAAGGGGATTGCGGAAATCCTCATAGCAAAACAGAGAAACGGCCCGATTGGCACAGTGGAACTGGTCTGGCTGCCGGATTACACGAAATTTGCAAATCTGGCAAAATAGATTCTATTACAAAAGAGACGACCCTGAGGGGAACGTCTCTTTTTGCGGTTATAAGCAGAGTTAGAAAACAGAGACACAGAAGGAGAGGGAGGAATATACATGAACGATACCATTTACTACATCTCGGAGGCCTCGAAAAAGGTGGAGGTGGAGCCTCATGTGCTTCGCTACTGGGAGGAGGAACTGAAGCTTTCGATTGAGCGAAATGAGATGGGGCACCGATGCTATACGGGAAAAGATATTGAGACATTGCGCCGGATAAAACAGCTTAAGGAGCAGGGGTTACAGCTCAAGGCAATACGGGCATTTTTACAGGGTGACAGCGGAGATATATTCGGCAGTGGACATGCCCGGGAAGAGGTGGAGGAAAATGGGATGATAAGAGAAGAAGCGGCAGAGAATAAAAACCCGCAGGATAAAATGTTGGAAGAAAAAGTGGAGGATATGGTTATGAAGAAAGCAAAGAAGTATATGGTCACGATGTCGAAGGGGAAGGAGACAGTTCTTGAGATGCCGGAGGAGGGGCAGGCGCTTAAGGAGTACGAGGAGCCTCTGGATGATGAGCGGGAAAAAAAGGCAAAGCGTCTGCAATATCTTTTGCAGCATATGGTGACTGATGCGGTCAAAAGCGCCAACAGGGAGATGTGTACGGAAATTAAGGAGAGTATCCTCAAAGAGCTGGATTACCAGTTCAGACAGCAGGAGGAGAGAGATGAGGAAAGACGCAGACTCGATGAAGAGCATTACCGCAAGATTGATGAGATGATTAGTCAGAGACGCCGTCCCGGAGAAAAATTTGTCAGAGGCAAAAAGAAAGAACCGCTTCCCCCAAAGTAAAATTCTTTGGGGAGACGGCCCTCTCCATCATTTGACTGAATTTAATTAGCCCTGGGAGATAGAACCGGTCGGGCAGGCGCCTGCGCAGGAACCACAGTCGATGCACTTTGCGGGGTCGATCTCAAACTTACCGTCGCCCATGCTGATAGCGCCAACCGGGCACTGAGCTTCACAAGCTCCACAAGATACACAAGCGTCACTGATTACAAATGCCATGACAATATCCTCCTTATGTTATAAAAATAATTGACAGCAATAATTATTTGCCATGTTTTTATTCTAATATAAAAGGGACTAATATACAAGTAGAAAAATATAGCTATGTCTTGATTTTTGCTCGGTCGGCGCGTAGAATATAGAGTGCGTAGATGTGCTGCGGACGGTGTTTGATGGTGAAACAGATTAGAAGGAAAGATTTTGATACGATGGAAAAAAATAAAAAAATACGGTTACTGAGAAAGATGAGAAACAGTATTATTGTGCTGAGTGCGTTCATTCTGTTAATTGCACTCTGTACCTCTATCCTACAGAAGACACTCTGGGACAATACGAACCAGATGGGGCTGACTCTGGTGGAGAATTATACTTCGGCGGAGGAGAGCAATATCCGTACTTGTGAAGCTGTTCTTGACATTTGTGTGAACTACATTGAGGAGCGGGAGAAGGAGGACATTTCGATCGAGGAACTGCGGGAAGGTCTGTACCCTTTTATGCGCGGGCTGACAGAGATGTACGGCAGTGAAAACATCCAGATTTACGGGAAAACATTCAACGTTACCGGGATTTTGTCAAGTGATCCTGTAATCAGCGCTTTAGGCGACTATGACGTCACAGGCAGGGATTATTATCAGAGGGCGGTGGAGGCCCCGGGAGAAATCTATATTTCGCCGGTCTATACGGATGCGGTGACGGAACTTCCGATTGTTACCATGTGTAAGGTGGTGCCTGAGACGGGAAGTTTTCTTGCGATTGATCTGCTGCCAGGCTTTTTTGAATTGGCCAACGAGGAGCTGGCACTGCCGCAGAATGCGTCCTATTATCTGGTGGGAAGCAAGGGTTCCCTGATTTTTTACAGATCCTGTTGGGACTATCAGTACGAAGAGTTTCAGGATCTGGTCGACAATTACATAGAGGATGCGAACTGTAACAAGAAAAATCACGTTCTGGAAAATATTACCCCTTCGGACGGTATTGTCCGCAATGTTTACTTCCATCATATGGACAACGGCTGGACGGGAATCCTGACCATACCAAGGGATGAAATCCTTTCGGGTACGGATACATTCCAACGTATCAGTATTATGCTGATTCTGCTCGGAGTTGCCGTATTTGTTTTTCAGGTGTTCAGAGAGTATGGAAATGTGAAAAGCAATCAGGCGCTGATGGAGCAGACGCGGATATACCGAAACGCCATGGACAGTACGGCGCGTGCCTGCAAGGCAATCTACTATATAGACGTAAAGGAAGAAACTTCCGAGACGGTATATCCCCGGGGAGGGAAGGAGGAGCTGCGCAAACCTTATTATGAGGCAGTAGACACATATTTCTGTAGTGGGCGGGTAGACGAAAAGGACGCTGACTGCTTAAGGGAATTTCTGATGCTTCCCAATATTATAGAACAGCTTACGGAGAAGGAACATATTGAGCAGCAGTTTAAAGTGAAAGACGTGAAAGGCAGCGGCTATGAGTGGTGCTCTATCGCAATTACCGCAGCGGAGGAAGAGCATGGCGAGCTGACGGCGGTCACCATGGCTGTCCGCAACATTGACGATGTGATCAGCCGTGAGGAGGAACAGAGGCAGATGCTGGCGCAGGCGGCGGAACGCGCTGAGGCGGCCAACCGCGCGAAGAGCGAGTTCCTATCCAGAATGAGCCACGATATCCGCACACCGATGAACGCCATCCTTGGCATGACGTCCATTGCGACAATGCACATCGATGAGAAGGAACGCGTGCTGGATGCGCTGGGAAAGATTACGGTTTCGGGAAAGCACCTTCTCGGGCTGATCAATGAAGTGCTGGATATGAGTAGGATTGAGAGCGGTAAGGTTAGCCTGACAGAGAGCGCGTTTAACCTGTCCGACACGATAGAGAGCCTGATGACGGTGTTCCGCACGCAGATGGACGCCAAAGGGCTTATGCTAAACGCCGGAATTGCCAAGCTGGAGCATGAGAACGTGCTGGGTGACGAACAGCATCTTCAGCAGATTTTTATGAACATCATGGGAAATGCGGTTAAGTTTACGCCGGAGGGCGGTAAAATCAGCATTTATATCGAGGAGAAGCCTTCTACGGTCAGCAACTGCGGGTATTATGAGTTTACCTTTGAAGATACGGGTATCGGTATGGAGAAGGAGTATGTTGACAAGATTTTCGAGCCCTTCTCCCGCGCGTCGGATTCCCGCACGAGCAAAATTGAGGGAACCGGGCTTGGTATGTCGATAGCGGTCAACATAGCCCGTATGATGCTCGGTGATATCAAGGTGGAGAGTGAGCCGGGGAAAGGTTCAAGATTCACCGTTACCGTATATTTGAAGCTGGACGATACGACTGATGCGGATCTTGTGGCATATAACGGCCTGCCGGTGCTGGTGGTAGATGACGATGAAATGTCCTGCGAGAGCTCCTGTGAGATTTTAAAGAGCATCGGTATGGAAGCGGAGTATGTACTCAGCGGCGAGGAGGCGGTGAACCGCATTGTGAATGCGGGCGAGGGCGACAGGAAGTTTTCTGTTGTGATTCTCGACTGGAAGATGCCGGGCAAGGACGGTCTTGAGACGGCAAAGGAAATCCGCAGGGCGGTTGACCATGATATTTCGATTGTGATTTTATCGGCGTATGATTGGGCTGATATTGAGGCGGAGGCAATGGACGCCGGCGTGGATGCGTTTATCGGAAAGCCGCTGTTTAAGTCCCGTCTGGTACATGTGTTAAAAGAGGTGCTTGGACATGATCAGGGCCATGAGGAAAAGGAGAATGACGTCCTGGAAACATTCAAACAGCAGGACTTCTCCGGCAGGCGGGTTCTGCTTGTGGAGGACAATGAGATTAATATTGAGGTAGCAAAAGAACTGCTTGGCATTGTTGGAATTCAGGTGGAGACGGCCATGAACGGAGAACTGGCTGTAGAGGCCGTTACGGAGAAAGAGCCAGGCTATTACGATCTGATCTTCATGGACATCCAGATGCCGGTTATGAACGGCTATGAGGCGGCCAGGGCGATCCGTGGCTCCGGCAGGAAAGACCTGGAGGAAATTCCCATTGTGGCAATGACCGCAGACGCTTTTGCGGATGATATCAGAAGGTCACAGGAAGCCGGTATGAACAGCCATGTTTCGAAACCGGTAGACATTGAGAAGCTGGAAGAAGCCTTGAACCGGTGGATTCAATAAGGAAACGCAGACAAAACAAGGGCGGTATCGATGATGATCGGTACCGCCCCTGTCTTTGTCTGTCAATGTATGCCCAACTCTTCCCGGCGCTTGCGAAGGCCGCTCAGAATCATCTTTTTCTTCTCGATCAGCTTATCCTTGTCCATAGCAGGAACACCTGCCAGTTTATACTCCATACCGAGCTTCTCATACTTGGATTCCCCCATGGTATGATAGGGAAGGGCATCCAGGGCTTTCAGATTGGAGAGCCCTCCGATAAAGTAGCCGAGCTGGTAAAGATACTCGTCGTCGTCCGTAATACCCGGAACAATGACGTGGCGGATCCATACGTCTACATGCTTTTCATCCAGATACTCTGCAAAGGCGAGAATACCCTCGTTTGGCTGAGAGGTTAATTCCTTATGTTTATCCGGATCAATATGCTTGATATCCAGCATGACAAGGTCAGTCAGCGTCATCAGCTTATCCAGTTTGGCGAGCCATTCGGGATTGGCATTTTTCTTGTAGGCGATTCCGGAGGAGTCGATGCAGGTGTGTACGTCATTGGCCTTGGCGATGGTAAACAGATCGATCAGAAAATCCACCTGCATCAGCGGCTCGCCGCCAGTGACAGTAATACCGCCCCCATGGTAAAAGGCCTCGTTTCTCCTGTACTGTTCGAAAATATATTCCGGTTCCATCATGGTACCGCCGTCCATATCCCAGGTGTCAGGATTGTGGCAGTAGGCACAACGCATAGGGCAGCCCTGCACGAAGACCACAAACCGGGTTCCGGGCCCATCTACGGTGCCGAAGCTTTCTAAGGAATGAATTCGTCCCTGCATATCAGTATACCTTCTTTCTGCTATTCTTTGTCCCCTGCTTTTTCCATACTTGGTTGAATATAGTATAACCTTTATGCGGACAAAAAACCAGAGTTTTCTTTTCTGTATTGACAATATTCCACAAGTGGAATATGATGGGGATAAGGAGATAAAAAAAGGGAAAGGAACAGAGAGTGCTATGCTGAAACACGGAATTTTGGGACTGATCAACTATCGCGAAATGACAGGGTATGAGATTATGCAGACCTTCAGGGATTCCCTGAACTTTTTCTGGAGTGCGCAGACGAGCCAGATTTACCGGGAATTGCAGACGCTGGAGAACAGGAAGTGGGTTGAAAAGACGGTTGTACCGCAATCGGGAAAGCCGGACAAGAATATATATGCCATTACGGGGGAGGGGAGGGAGGAGCTGCTAAGATGGCTTACAGATGGCAATCTTGGCCTGAATTCCCGTATTCCGATCCTGATGAAAGTATTTTTTATGGGAGAGCGGAGCAGGGAAGAAAACATATGTTATTTTGAGAATTTAAAGGATTACTGCGGGATGTTTCTTGAAAGCCTCGCGTCTGTGCCGGAGTACATAGAGTCCTACAGCATCTACGTGGATAACAGGGAAAAAACGCTTTATTGGGGAATGACGGTAGATCTTGGACGCAGGAATATGCAGACATATGTGGAATGGGCGCAGGATTGTATTGATCTGCTGAAAGGAGAAGGGGATAAGTGAAGGTTTTTGTTATCAATGGAAGTCCGAAAGGGAACAGGAGCAATACGTATCAGTTGACGAAAGCCTTTCTTGCGGGGATAAAGGCAGGCGCGGAGGATGCCGGAGAAGCGGTTGAAATCGAAGAAAGGGAAGTATGCCGGATGGAGATTCATTCCTGCCTTGGCTGCTTTTCCTGCTGGAATAAAACGCCCGGAACCTGTTGTATACAGGATGACATGAGTGAAGTGATACAGAGGCTGTTATGGGCGGACATTACCATATGGAGCTTTCCACTCTATTATTACACCGTTCCGGGCGGGCTTAAGAACCTGATTGACCGTCAGCTTCCCATGCTGCTTCCTTTTATGACGGAAAATGAATTGCAGACCGGCAATGGAAGCCACCCTCCGCGGTATGACATGAATGGAAAGAAAACGGTTGTTATTTCAACCTGCGGTTTCTATACGGCGGAGGGAAATTATGATGGGGTGCGCAGCCTTTTTGACCATGAATACGGTAAAGACGGCTATACAGCCATTTTCTGCGGACAGGGGGAGTTGTTCAGGGTGCCGGAAGTCTCACAGAGAACCAATGAATATCTGGGGTATGTCCGGCAGGCCGGAAGGGAATACTTTGCGGGCGGCATCGGGCCGGAGACAAGCCGGAAGCTGGAACAGATGCTGTATCCGAAGGAAACCTTTGAGCGGTGGGCGGATCTGAGCTGGGGTGTCGAAAGGGAGGACGGGGAAAAGGAGTCCGACGCCCTGATTTTTACCAGGCAGATGGCGGCGCTATACCGTAAGGAAAGTTACTCCGGCAAAGATCAGGTGCTGGAAATGTACTATACGGATATCGATGAGTGCTATCAGATTATTTTGGGAAAAGAGGGCAGCACTGTCGTCACAGACGGCTCAGTGACTGCGACTACCAGAATAGAGACGCCGCTGTCAGTATGGCGTTCCATTGCGGCAGGAGAAATCCGCGGGGATGAAGCGTTGATGAAGCAGCTCTATAGGGTAAAGGGAGATTTTAATCTGATGCTGAAATGGGATGACTATTTCGGCGGCGGCTCTTCCGGGAGGAAAGAAGAAACAGGTAAGGGCGGGACTGACGGTAAAACATCCGCCTGCATGCATATTCCGGTCAGAGACACTAACATGAACGTAATGCTGATCCCGTGGATGGCTTTCTGGATCTTTCCGGCGATCAGCAGAGAAATGGGAAGTCTGGCCAGCATCGTTGCCTGTGTACTTGTACCGTTGATTTTCTGTCAAAATAAAAAGACCCTGTATGACATACTGAGCGGTGCGCTGGTCGGCGGTTTTTCTGTAGTCATGCTGCTTGGCGCACCTGCCAGGAGTATCATACCGCTGTCCTATCTGGCGTTCGGTGTGATGTGGACAGCGACATGTTTTGGGAAAATACCGTTGACGGCACACTATTCCATGAATCACTATAACGGGGAAGAAGCATTAAAAAATCCACTGTTTATAAAGACAAATTGGATTTTGACGCTGATGTGGGGGATTTTATATCTGCTTACGCCGATTTGGACATATGCTCTTATGGGAACCGGCGTGAAACCCTATATAGGCGCCCTCAACTCTGTTGTACCGATTTTCATGGGGATTTTTACCGCATGGTTTCAAAAATGGTATCCCGCGAGAGTGGCGAGAGGAAAATCATTATAATGCCGTGTAAGATAAAAGCAATTGGAAATGAAAAAAGGCTGACCGGAAATTCCGATCAGCCTTTACCTGTTACTGACGTTTGATTAGATGCTCTCGTGGAATGTACGGGAGATAACGTCTGCCTGCTGTTCCGGTGTCAGTTTGATGAAGTTTACTGCATAGCCGGAAACGCGGATTGTCAACTGAGGATAATTCTCAGGATGCTTCTGTGCATCCAGTAACATATCTCTGTTGAGCACGTTTACGTTAAGGTGATGACCGCCCTTTGTTGCGTAACCATCCAATAAGTTTACTAAATTATCTACCTGAGCTGTTGCTGCCATTGTTTTTTCCTCCTTATAATATGCTTTCATTTTGAGCCTTATTATGCCGTATCATCTCTTTGTGAGCAAGCTCCCCGGAGATGATATGCCCTAAATCCGCACGGCTCAATGCTATTTAAAGTCGTCCAACCCGTCGTGGAGGGTGGGAACGCTGCAGGCCAGCGGGGTGCGGGAGCAATCCGTGCACCCCATGGTCTGCACATTTTTAGAGTTGTCTGCTTTATCATCAACGTCAACATTCACATGTCCGACGCCCTGCGCCATCCCGGAATCCATCATTTTGATAAAGTCGTCTATCATTTGCTTATCATCCATAGTATCACAACTCCTTTAAATACATGTTACGCCGAATTTATCGGACGGAGAATGCCCGCATTTCAAGCATTCCTATTTATTCAGGTCAAGCTCGATGTCGCCTGCAAATACCTGATCCTCTTTACCAAGAGCGCCCGGAATGATGGTGAAGGTATTGGAGATACCATCCTGTGCATCGTTGAACGGAAGCTTGGATACGGAAGACAGGGAAGCAACTGCACCGTGGGTATCACGGCCGTGCATCGGGTTCGCACCGGGTGCGAAAGGCTGGCCTTTCTTACGTCCGTCAGGTGTGTTACCGGTAGCCTTACCGTAAGTTACGTTGGAAGTAATGGTAAGGATAGAGGTTGTAGGAACACCGTTTCTGTAGGTGTGATGTCTTCTGATCGCTGTCATGAACTTGTGAACGATCTCCTGAGCAATCTCATCTACGCGGTCGTCGTCGTTACCATATTTCGGGAACTCGCCGGTGGTCTTAAAGTCAACAATGATGCCGTCCTCATCTCTGATGGGCTCAACCTTTGCGTACTTGATAGCGGAAAGGGAGTCTGCCACGATGGAGAGGCCTGCAACACCTGTTGCAAAGTAACGTTTCACATCTCTGTCATGAAGAGCCATCTCTGCTCTCTCATAGCAGTATTTGTCATGCATATAGTGGATGATATTCAGTGTATTTACATACACGTCTGCCTGCCACTCGAGCATGTCGATGAACTTATCCATTACATCGTCGTAATCAAGAACGTCACCGCTTACAGGACGATATTTAGGACCAACCTGTTTCTTGGTAACTTCATCGACACCGCCGTTCAAAGCGTACAGCAGACACTTGGCAACGTTTGCACGTGCGCCGAAGAACTGCATTTCCTTACCGATAACCATGGAGGATACGCAGCATGCGATACCGTAGTCATCGCCGTGTGTCACTCTCATCAGGTCGTCGTTCTCGTACTGGATGGAAGAGGTCTGGATGGACATCTTCGCACAATATTTCTTCCAGTTCTCGGGAAGTCTTGTAGACCAGAGAACTGTCAGGTTAGGCTCCGGAGAAGGACCTAAGTTGGTCAGGGTGTGCAGATAACGGAAGCTCATTCTTGTTACCATCGGACGACCGTCAACGCCAACACCGCCGAGAGACTCGGTTACCCATACCGGATCGCCTGCAAAGATCTGGTTGTACTCAGGTGTACGTGCGAATTTGATCAGTCTCAGCTTCATGATGAAGTGATCAACGAACTCCTGAATCTCCTGCTCGGTGAATGTACCGTTAGCAAGGTCGCGCTCTGCATACACATCAAGGAACGTAGAAGTACGTCCAAGAGACATAGCAGCGCCGTTCTGCTCTTTAACGGAGCACAGGTATCCGAAATAGGTCCACTGGATTGCCTCTTTTACGTTGGCAGCGGGCTTGGAGATGTCACAGCCATAAGAAGCAGCCATTTCCTTCATCATCTTAAGAGCTACCATCTGCTCGGAGATCTCTTCGCGGAGACGGATTACATCGTCGGTCATAACGCGGCCGGTAGAATCCTTCTGTGCCTGCTTATCCTCGATCAGTCTGTCGATACCGTACAGAGCCACACGTCTGTAGTCACCGATGATACGGCCGCGGCCATAAGCATCCGGAAGACCTGTGATGATGTGGGAAGAACGGCAAGCTCTCATCTCAGCATTGTATGCATCGAAGCAGCCTGCGTTGTGTGTCTTTCTGTGGGTGGAGAAGAACTCGCTGATCTCGGGATCTACTTCGTAGCCGTTATCGGAGCAGGCCTTCTCAGCCATTCTGATACCGCCGTAAGGCTGTAAAGAACGCTTGAAGGGCTTATCGGTCTGGAAACCTACGATGGTCTCCTTGTCCTTGTTCAGATAACCGGGACCGTGGGATGTGATAGTAGATACAACCTTTGTATCCATATCAAGTACGCCGCCTGCCTCACGTTCCTGCTTCTGCAGGTCAAGAACCTGTGCCCAAAGGTCTTTCGTGTTCTGTGTAGGCTCTGCCAGGAAGGACTCATCACCGTCGTAAGGGTGATAGTTTCTCTGGATAAAATCGCGGACATTAACTTCTTTGTCCCATTTTCCGCCTACAAAATCTTTCCATTCTGGTCTCATTTTCTGTACCAACCTCCTATTTTAAAATTTTTATAAAGTAACGTAGAAACATCCGCATCAGATGTCCTGCACAATCACCGTGCACAACACTGAATTTCGGTAAGAATATTATATGCCATCCGGCGAATCACAGTCAAGACGGCCTTTGTTCTTTTTCTCATACAAATGCAAAAAATGGAAGGTGTTTTTTGTGAAAAATGCAATAAAGCGGGCGAAGAGAATTATTTCCAGAGAATGTTGACGGAATTGCCGCTTTCTACTATAATTTTATTGGTACAAAAAGTTGGGATGTATTTTTTCAAGGGTACTTGGAATTCTATCCTTAAATGAAAGATATGAATGGAGGTAATCGATCATTATGGCAGATATTACGAAGGACACAACCATAGGGGAAGCGCTCAGGACAAATCCGGATATTGCGCCTGTTCTCATGGAGATCGGCATGCATTGTCTCGGCTGCCCCTCCGCACAGGGTGAAACGCTGGAGGAAGCCGCTATGGTGCACGGCATTGAAGTGGACGACCTGATGAGCAGGATCGCAGCAGTGTAGAGCAACAGAATACAGACAAAAACCGCGCTGTCTCTGAAACGGAGAGGCGCGGTTTTTTCATTTTCGTTATCATAATATTAAATGCCTGCTAACACTTCCAGCGCATTGTCCTTGATGAGGGGATCGCAGTGTTCTTCCAGATAAGCTTTGGTGGCGGAGGCAGACTTCTCCGCTTTCGCGTACTCGGAAATCAGACTGCAGAGACGGTCGTAACCCTCCGCTTTTTCCGTTTGGGGATCCAGAAGCAGAAGATATGCGCCGGTATTTTCATCCTTATAGAGGGTGTCGCTTCCCTGACGGAAACGGCCGGTAACCCGTGCAAGCCTGGATACTTCGCGCAGAGAGCGGAAGGAATAAAGACGGCTTACGGCTTTATCTTTATCGGCAGGAGGGCGTATGCCTTTTCTGGAGGCAGCCTTTTCGGGATGCTCGCCTTCCTCCGAGCTGTTCATCCTGCGCAGGAGATTCAGGACCTCGTCCGCACTGTCAGCGAAAGCCTCCATTAACGCTTCGTTGTCCTCGGACGCCTCCGGGTCAAAATCATCGTCGTGGACGGAGGGGGCAAACTTGGCGAAACGGGTATCCAGTTCTTCCGGATCCTCTACCTTTGTGACAATCAGTACAAGACACTCGGCGTTTAATGGGATCGCCTCGATCATGAGGGGGATATCTTCCGCCTCAAAGCCGCATTCATAAGCGGCCTGCTGCATCAGATCGCGGAAAAGGCTTTTTGCTTTTTCCGTGCCGTAAGCAAGCTCGCTGATTTTCAATTCCCTGTTCATCAGGTCTTCTCTGGTGAGGGTGCAGCGAATCTGCTGCTCATTTACTTTCTCTATTTTCATGTTATTCGCTTCCTTACAATTTTGATTTGGTGGCCTTATACTACTCCTACCGTCGCTTTTAGTCAATAGTGCGCGGAAAGTGTTTAAAAAATTTTAATAATTTTAGAAAATGCTTGCATTTTATGTCAGATTATGGGTATAATCGCAATACAAGATGTCTTCTGATAGTCCGCAGGGAAAGGAGGCATGCGAAATTTATTAAATAACATCTGTGTCTTCGCAGCATCATGAAGCGGGGACAGTCTTATGGGCGATGTGCCTGTCGGAAAACATATCTTACTCTCTTCTAAAACTTTGTATTTCGAGTACACACAAATTATAATTCACAAGGAACGAGTAGGTTATACAGTTATTTCTCAAATTTATCTGCATGTCAGAAGTATCTTCAAAACTATTTCCGCCCCATATATCATATGCCGTTAGTATATCACGGTTGCGTTTTTGTTTTCTCTCATTTTGGAGGATGCGGCATAGGAGGGCCTGTTTTATGTTATTTTATGGAAAATGTGCGGCGGCATGCCTGGATACACGGCAGAAACTCATGGATGGCGCAAGGAGGTTCCCGCTAAAAGACGCTGTTGACCGCTGCACTCAAAAAAAACTAATGACTGAAAGGGAATAGTTTGTTATAATCGTAGTAAATGCGGCGGGCAGGAAAGGGGAAACTTCCCTGCCTGGCCGGCGTTTACTGCAGACGGTCAGAAAGGAGCTGGACAAATGAAAAAAATCATTCCGGTGATAGTCGCGGTCGTCCTTATCATATTGATTGCGGCAGCAGGGTTTGGAGCGAAGCTACTGGAAAAGTATTCCTATTCAAAGGAGAGAGCGGATTTAACAGAATATTTTGGTATTCAGGGGGATAACGACGTCCCCATCATCCTACAGGATGAGTTAGTGGAGGAACATGCGAAGATATTTGATAACATTTGTTATTTTGATATAGCCACAGTGCACAAATATTTTAACGACAGATTTTATGAGGACAAGGCGGCAGGTATACTGGTCTACACGACACCGGGAAGTTTTTTGACGACCCAGATCGGTCATGCGGATCTGTCGGATTACGGCGCGGATTTTGAGGAGGCCGGGCTGGCGTGGGATTATGTGATTTCCCGCTATGAAGGGGACGTGCTCTATATAGCCGCTGATTTTGTGCAGCAGTATTCCAATTTTTCCTACGAGCTTTTCAGGGAGCCGAACCACATGCAGATTTACACGGAGTGGGGGGAACGGCAGACCGCGCCCATTACCAAAGACACACAGGTTCGTTATCAGGGCGGCATCAAGAGCGATATTCTGACGGATATCCCGGAGGGGGATACGGTCATCGTATTGGAGGAGATGGAAAACTGGACGAAGGTGAAGACGCGGGATTCCTTTATCGGCTATGTGGAAAACAAGCGGCTGGGAGAAAAATCGACAGAGACGACGGAGCCGGTGACAGACTATGTGGAACCGGTCTATGAGTCGAACACCCGCGACTATAAGATCAATCTGGGCTGGCATGTGATCGGCGGCGTGGGTGGCAACGAGACGCTTGAGAGCACCGTTGCGAGGACAAAGGGATTAAACGTGATTTCTCCGACCTGGTTTACGCTTACCGGCAACGAGGGAGAGTTTTCCAGTTTTGCAAGCGCGTCCTACGTGGAGAGGGCGCACGGAATGGGCCTTGAGGTCTGGGCCCTTGTGGGCAATGTGGAGAGCGTGGACGTGGATATGTACGAGCTGCTCTCCCGGACGTCGAGCAGGTGGAACCTGATCAGGAATCTGGTGGCGGCTGCGCAGGAGTACAATCTGGACGGAATCAACATTGACTTTGAAAATATCGGTCTGGATGCGGGGGAACCCTTTATCCAGTTCATCAGGGAACTCTCCATCCCGTGCAGAAGGTATGGCATTGTGCTTTCGGTGGACAACTATGTGCCCATGGGCCATACGGATCACTATGACCGGGCCGAGCAGGGCGTGGTGGCGGACTATGTGATTATTATGGGATATGATGAACATTACAACGGAAGTGATGAGGCGGGATCGGTTGCTTCCATCAATTTCGTGGAGAAGGGCATTGCCAATACGCTGGAAGAAGTGCCGGCAGATAAGGTCATCAATGGGGTTCCTTTCTATACCAGAATCTGGAAATCAGGACCGGAAGGCTTAAGCAGTGAGGCGGTAACTATGGACACGGCACAGACTTTTGTCGAAGATCACGGCATTGCAGTCAGATGGGACGAGACCACCTGCCAGAATTACGGGGAGAGCCATGAGGGAGATACTTTGTATCAGGTGTGGCTGGAGGATGCGGATTCGATTCGTGTGAAACTGAATATTATGGAAAATTATGACGTTGCGGGCGTAGCTGCATGGAGGCTGGGACAGGAGTCCGTCAATGTCTGGGATGTAATAGAGGAATATATGAGCCAGCCGTAATTTTTCCATTTCTTTCTTCATATATATGCACAAAGAAGCTGATTTGCAGAGCATGGCTGTATGCGGTTCTGCAGCAAAGCGAAGTGGATTTTGGCTAAGGTGGGGAATGGAGAAAGAAAAATGGGGAAAATATGACAGAATTGTCAGAAATGTGCTGATTCTGCTGCTGTGTATTGCCGCCGGATTTGCTCTGCGGGGCGGAGCGCGGCTGGTATCTTCGAGCCGGGTGGAGACAGGCGGAGAAGGAAAGGAAAAACCATGTGTCGTCATAGACGCCGGGCACGGCGGGGCTGATCCCGGCAAGGTGGGCGTGGACGGCAGTCTGGAAAAAGATATCAATCTGAAGATTGCGAAAAAGCTGGCTGAATTTCTGACGGCGGCGGATGTGGAAGTGATTCTCACCAGAGAGACCGACGCGGGGCTTTATGACGAAAATGTCTCCAACAAAAAAGTACAGGACATGAAAAACCGGGTGGCGCTTATTGAGGAAACGAAACCGGCGCTCACAGTCAGCATTCATCAGAACAGTTATCATGAAGAGTATGTGCACGGAGCGCAGGTGTTTTATTACGGGGGGAGTCAGGAGAGCAGGGCGCTTGCGGAGCGGATACAGCAGGTTCTGGCGGCGGAAATTGATCCTGACAACGCCAGGCAGGCCAAGGCGAACGACAGCTACTATCTCCTGAAAAAGACCTCTTCGCCTATCGTCATTGTGGAGTGCGGGTTCCTTTCCAACTATGAGGAGGCGCAGAAACTGTCCTCTGAACTTTATCAGGAAAAGACGGCCTGGGCGATTCATCTGGCCATTATGAACTATCTCAATAAAGAAGGATAAGCAAGTGGACACAAGAGTGGTTCGGATAAACGAACAGCATATAGACGATACGCTGATCAGGGAGGCAGGCGGGATTATCAAAGCGGGCGGATTGGTGGCCTTTCCGACAGAGACCGTATATGGGTTGGGGGGAGACGCACTGAATCCTGCTTCCTCAAAAAAAATTTACGAGGCCAAGGGAAGGCCTTCCGACAATCCGCTGATCGTGCATATTGCGCGCATGGAATCTTTGCCTGCCATCGTAGAGAAGGTGCCTGAGGCGGCGAAAAAGCTGGCGGCGGCATTCTGGCCGGGGCCGCTTACCATGATTTTGAAAAAGTCGGAGACAGTACCGCGGGAGACTACGGGCGGTCTTGATACGGTGGCTGTGCGCATGCCTTCCCATCCGACAGCGGCGGCCCTGATCGAAGCGTCGGGCGGCTATGTGGCGGCGCCCAGCGCCAACCGTTCCGGCAGACCGAGTCCTACGGTGGCGGAATATGTGGTGGAAGATCTGGATGGCAGGATAGAGATGATCCTGGACGGTGGGGATGTGGAACTGGGTCTGGAATCCACGATTGTGGATCTGACAACAGAACCGCCGGTGATTCTGAGGCCGGGTTTTGTCACGGAGGAAGCGCTTGCCGGGGTGCTTGGGCAGGTGGAGCGGGACGCCGCTCTTTTTTCGGGCGACAGTGGACAGGCCCCGAAAGCGCCGGGCATGAAATACAGACATTATGCGCCGGAGGGGGAACTCACGATCGTCAGAGGTTCTGCGCCGGCGGTGACGGATTACATCAATGCAGGCCTTTCAAAGGGCAGGAAGAACAATAAAAAAACAGGTGTTATCGCAACTGACGAGACGATTGGCAGCTACAGTGCCGATGTGCCGCGCAGCGTCGGAAAGAGGATGGATGTAAATGCGGTGGCAAAAGGACTGTACCGGATTCTGCGGGAGTTTGACGACGAGAGCGTGGAGCTGATCTACTCGGAGAGCTTTGACGGTGCAGGTGTTTCCCAGGCTGTTATGAACCGGCTGTTAAAGGCGGCCGGACATAGAGTAATAGATGTGTGAGAAGAAGTTTAGAATGAAGGAGGTAAAAGAGATGATAGCAATTGGAAGTGACCACGGCGGATATGATTTGAAAGAGAAGGTGATTGCACATTTGAAGGAGCGGGGGCTTGAGTGCAAAGACTTTGGCTGCCCGGACAAAAATTCCTGTGATTATCCGATTTACGGTGCGGCGGTGGCAAAGGCGGTGGCTTCAGGGGAGTGTGACAGAGGCATCGTCATCTGTACAACGGGCATAGGCATCTCCATCACGGCGAACAAGGTGAAGGGGATACGCTGTGCGCTCTGCGGTGATCCGGTATCCGCGCGGCTCACGAGAGAACATAATGATGCAAATGTGCTTGCCATGGGTGCGGCAATTATCGGGGAGAGGGTAGCGCTTAATATCGTTGATATCTTTATGGACACGCCCTTCTCCGGTGAGGAGAAACACCAGAGAAGAGTTGATAAGATCGAAAATTGTTAATTGCCAAACCAGAATCATGCCCGGGGCTTTGACCTGAGGCAGAAAGGCATGGTTGTCATTATGAAAATAAGACGAAGATCGGCTGTGTGTCTGGCTTTGCTGCTGCTTTGCGGTGCGATGCCGCTCTCCGTGCAGGCTACGGAGGAGACCAGACAGCGGATCAGAGAGGCGGAGCAGCAGAGGGAAGAGACGGAAAACAGACTGGACGAGACGGAGGAAAACCTGAAGGGTTTAAACGAACAGCACGACTCGCTGCAGGGGACACTCTCCACATTGAATACAGAACTGGCCCAGGTGAGCAATAACCTGAACGAGCTTGAGGAGCAGATTGCAGACAAGGAGAAGGAAATCGACGAGCTGGAGGCGGAGATCGCGCAGGTGGAGCAGGAACTCGAGGAGGCCATCGCGTTGAAGGACGCACAGTATGCCACCATGAAAAAGCAGATACAGTTCACCTACGAGCGCAGCAGTAATCTGTATCTGGAACTGTTTTTTTCCTCGGGAAGCCTGTCCGATTTCTTAAATAAAAATGAGTATATAGAGCAGCTTTCGGCTTATCAGAAGAGGGTATTGGACGAGTATAAGGCCGCGCAGGCAGCCATGGAGCAGAAGCAGGAAGAGCTGGAGCTTGCCAAAGCGGAGCAGGAGAAAAACAAAGAAGAGCTCGCTGACTACAAGGTGCAGGTTGTGGCGGAGCAGGGACGCGTCTCGGGACTTGTCAGCCAGACGTCCAGTTCCCTGAACGCAACAGAGAATCAGATATCCGAAGCGGAGGCGGCAGCTCTCGCCTACGAGCAGCAGCTTAAGGAGCAGGAAGAGAATCTTACGGCGCTCCGGGCCAAACTTGCGGAGGAAATCCGGATGGCGGAGCTGGCTGCACAGTCGAGCTGGCGGGATATCTCAGAAGTGAGTTTTGCAGAAGGGGACCGGTATCTTCTGGCAAACCTCATCTACTGCGAGGCGGGCGGAGAGCCCTACGTCGGCCAGGTGGCTGTCGGGTCGGTGGTAATTAACAGGGTATTGAGCTCTGTGTATCCTGATACAGTAACAGGTGTTATATATCAGTCGGGACAGTTTTCACCCGTAGCCAGCGGCAGACTTGCGCTCGCCCTTGCGGAAGGACGTGCCACATCCTCCTGTTATCAGGCGGCGGATGAGGTCATGAGAGGCACCACTAATGTGAGCAACTGCGTTTACTTCAGGACTCCTGTGGACGGGATCAACCCGAAATACAGGATCGGAGGACACATTTTCTATTAAGCAATGAGCCGTGCAAAAGCGGGACAAAACAGCCGGAGGAAAGCTTGCTTTCAGAAGGATGTTTCGTCCCGCTTTTATAGGGCGAACGCCCGGGATGAGCAAAAGAAAAGCCGCGGGGAGCGGCGGTTTTTGCGAATCGGCACGGCGAAGAATAGGAGGGAAAGGTGCAGATGAGCAAAAGAAAAGCCGCGGGGAGCGGCGGTTTTTGCGAATCGGCACGGCTTAAAAATATTTTTCCAGAGGTTTTTGCAGGTTTTCAAACCCACCGTCATAGATGATCTGTAACAGATGATTGAGTGTCAGAAGCGCCTTTTTGAGCATATCTTCGCTGAGACGTCCGGATTCTCTGGCGGCCGCCAGTTCGTCGAGGTCCACGACCTTAACAAAACCGTCGGGATAGACGATCACATCGGCAAGAAGATCCGTAATAATGTAGGTGTCGGTTTCTTTGTTGTAATCATAATCGACAATATCGCAGTACCAGTACAGGAGCGTATCTTCGGCGCTGTAGAAGCGGCTCACCTTGAAGCCTTCCTGCAGATAGTAGCAGGAACGGCCATGATGGATGTCCTTGCGGGGCTTCAATGTGTTCCAGGCGGTCACAATGATCTTCTCGTCGCGGTAAAGAAAGCGGTCGTTCTTCAATAGTACGCATTCTTCCGGAATCAGTCTCTTGCGGTAAAGAATCGGATCTGCCATATCATTGTCCCCCGTCCTGTTTTACGAGTACGCAAAGCGAATCTCGCAAGTGAGCTCGCTCACTTTGTTATTAAACGTACACCGACAACGGGGAAAAGTCAATGTAGTTTCTGAGAATTTGTCTGAATATTTCTGCCGGGTCTGCGCTGCTTTTTCTTTCTTTTTCATATTTTGCTGGACATAAGTACCAAAAATGGGTATAATTTTATTGTCAGACTTTGGGGGAAGTTCTGCGGATTGGGAAGGCGATATTTTTGAAGTACAATAAAACTGTCTATCGGGCCTTGGTTATGATTACACAGTTTGGCGTCAACATGCTGGTTCCCATCTTTCTCTGTTCCTTCTTGGGGATGTTTCTGGACAGGAAGCTTGGGACAAATATCTGGATGGTGGCGCTCTTTTTTGTGGGAGCGTTAGCGGGATTTACCAATGTGTTCCGATTTGCAAAAAAGATTTATGAGGTGCCGGCGCAGACACGCAGGCGCAGCACGCAGGTAAAAGAGAGCGATGAGAAGAAAGATTGATCCGACCCTTTTGGAACTTTGGGTGGGCATTTTGGCATACGGCGTTGTTTTTGAGATTGTGCTTCTGTTTTTTTCGAGGAACCCGGCCTACAGTACGGGTCTTTGGATTGGCGTAATTCTGGCGTTGGCGGGGGCGTTCCATATGTGGTGGGCCCTCAACCGGGGACTGGATCTGCCGGAGAAAGCCGCCGTGAAGAGTATGAGCACACAAAATATCATCCGTTATGTTATAATAGCGGGGGTGCTGGCAGTGCTGATGTGCACGGACTTTGCGAATCCGATTTTTGCATTCTGCGGCTATATGGGCATGAAGGCGGGCGCCTACTTAAACCCGTTGATTCACAGGCTGCGGACAGGGAAAGAGAAGCAGGAAGAGGAGATTTCTGACGGCACTGTTTTGTAGCGGCATATCTATTTGGATGCTGCTGTTTATATATTATAATAATGTGTAGTGTAGAAGGAGGTGAAAAGATGGGACAGGGAATTA
>CAMQTN010000020.1 GCA_947037115.1 uncultured Lachnospiraceae bacterium | reverse complement strand
AGTCTCGTGGGCTCGGAGATGTGTATAAGAGACAGAAACTACATTGTGTAACACTATTATTATCTTCAGAAAGAAGGAGTCTTTATGCAAATCACGATTCGCGAACCCGGGAGCGCCATCACCCACTTCATCGCCATGATGATGGCTATTGTAGCGGCGACGCCGCTTATGGTGAAAGCCGCCACCGACGCTGACCACACCGCTTTTATCGCTATGGCGGTATTTATCGGCAGTATGGTCGCCCTCTACGGCGCCAGCGCAGTCTATCACAGCGTCACCGTAAAAGACAGCATATTAAAAATATTCCGCAAACTGGATCACATGATGATCTTCGTGCTGATCGCCGGCTCCTACACACCTGTCTGTCTCATCGTTTTGGGAAACAGACTCGGCTATACGCTTCTCACCACAGTATGGGGTATCGCCATCGCCGGAATGATTGTCAACATCTGCTGGATCACCTGCCCGAAATGGTTTTCCTCCATCCTCTATATCGCTATGGGGTGGGCATGTCTCGCCGTTTTCGGTACGCTGTGGAGCACGCTGACGCGAAGCGCATTCCTCTGGCTCCTCGCCGGCGGGATCATCTACACCATAGGCGGCGTTATCTACGCCCTGAAACTGCCGATCTTCAATGCAAAGCATAAGAATTTCGGTTCCCACGAGATCTTCCATCTGTTTGTGATGGGAGGAAGCGTATGCCACTTTATCTTCATGTATCTGTATGTGATCTGAAAACGGAATTTTCAGGCCAAAAGAAGCGCAAAGCGGATATACCGCCTGCGCTTTTGCTTTTCATGATAATCAATCATCATACCCGTTCGGGTTATTGCTCTGCCATCTCCAGGAATCCGCACACATCTCCTTAATGCCGTACTGCGCTTCCCAGCCGAGCTCCTTTTTCGCCTTATCCGCATTGGAATAGCAGGTGGCGATATCGCCCGCGCGTCTCTCCTTGATGACGTAAGGGATCTTCACGCCCGTAGCCTCCTCGAAGTTCTTCACGATATCGAGCACGCTGTAACCCACACCCGTTCCCAGATTGTAGATGCACAGTCCCGCCTTCTCTTCGATCTTCTTTAACGCCTTCACATGGCCGACAGCCAGATCCACCACGTGGATATAATCGCGCACACCCGTGCCGTCCGGCGTGTCGTAATCGTTGCCGAAAACGCCCAGCTCTTTCAGCTTGCCCACAGCCACCTGTGTGATGTAGGGCATGAGGTTATTGGGTATCCCGTTGGGATTCTCCCCGATCGTGCCGCTCTGATGCGCGCCTATGGGATTGAAGTAGCGGAGCAGAATCACATTCCACTCGGAATCCGCCTTCTGGATATCCGTCAGAATCTGCTCAAGCATCGACTTCGTCCAGCCATAAGGGTTGGTACACTGTCCCTTCGGACACTCCTCCGTGATCGGAATGACCGCCGGATCGCCGTACACGGTAGCCGAGGAGGAAAAGATGATATTCTTTACGTTATGCCTGCGCATCACATCCACCAGCGTGAGCGTACCGGCAATGTTATTCTCATAATATTCCCAGGGCTTCTGCACGGACTCACCGACCGCCTTAAGACCCGCAAAATGAATACAGGAATCAATCTTCTCCTTCTCAAAAACCTGCTCGAGGGCCTCCCTGTCCAAAATATCCGCCTTATAAAATTTCACCGGTTTCCCCGTAATTTTTTCCACTCTGTCGAGAGATTTTTCACTGGAATTTGACAGGTTATCCACTACCACCACTTCATAACCCGCATTCTGCAGTTCTACCACCGTATGAGAACCGATATACCCTGCACCGCCTGTCACTAAGATTGCCATAACTGCACCCGCCTTTCTTTTCGAAAATGTGTTTTATGTCCTTAACGTGATTTCAGTCTACACCGTTTTCCCTATATTATTCAATACGTGAATGTTGCTTAAACCTGTCATAATGTTGTGTGCTTATGCTTTGAGCACTGCGAAATCTACACATTACAATATAATCCCGTTCTCCTCACACAGCGCCCGCGCGCTCTCCACGGAGTCGATCCCCGTCCTGTTTTTGATGGGCGCAAACTCCTTATTTCTGACTACCTCAAAGGGCAGGCAGGAATCCAGCTCGTGAATCATGTCGAGCACCAACTGTTCAAACTTATAGCCGTTGGGCTCCTCCGGCTTCACAAGGTCTCCCTTTTCATCCAGATAAGGAATTTTCTTTTCCACGATGTGAAGGGGAAGTTTTCTGGCCACAATCTCCTCCAGATCTTTCACCCGGAAAAGATAGTTTAAAATCACGCCGAAATGATAAGCCGGACCGCCCTGCTCATTTTTCGCCGCCATCAGCTCCGGCGTCATGTCATAATATTCCACGATAGACGGCCTGCCGTCCTCCAGACACATGGCGCCCACCTTCTCGTCAGGCGCATTCTTGGCAACCACCTTCGCACCCACCGCGCTGTCCGTCGCGATCGTCGCGCCCACAAAGCAGGGGTCGGCAATACGCTGGAGTACATTGTCCACCGCAAACACATTCAACCATTCCACACCCGCCTGTCTGATTTTATCGGTGACGCCCCATTTCATCATGGACAGGAACCAGCCGCCGTTTCCGTTGGGGGAAGTGGACATTTTATTTTTCGCTTCCAGATACACCTTTCCCTCATAATCGCAGGCCGGCGCCATATCCTGCATGAAAAAAGTCACATAGTCTGCTCTGTAGCCGAAATAATTCTTTTCCTCAAAAAACCTGACAGTTGTGTCATGATTTTTATCGCTGGTCATCACATAGAGAGGAATCCACGCCCCAGCCTGGTTTACCACGTCCATCAGATTCTCAATCAGCCGCTGGAAAATAAAAACATCCTTTGTCAGTCCGATATTGTACACACCCTTCGGCGCATCCGAACCAAGTCTTGTTCCCATACCTCCCGCCAAAAGCACGGCGCCAACCTTTCCGTCCCTGATCGCCTCAAGCCCGGTTCCGGTATACTCGTCCCTCTTTTTTTCGATTTCGGGAAGCTGCATCACCCCGATCGGTTCAATCTTTCCTCTGGGATTTAAGGTCTCTTTCTTTTTGCAGAGCGACAGTACCTCAAAGTCCGTCTGCTCGATCTGGGCAAGCAGCGCCTCCTTCTCCTCCCCATTCAGCTCATCGTAATATTTCAGCACCTGAAGCTGACCGTACTTTTCCAGTTTTTCGTATGCCTCCTGATAGTTCATGGTACCCTCCTTGTTCTGACACATTTGTACTATCACTATGTCATACCCATGCAGATTAGTCAATTATTAGTTTTTACACAAATCATTCAGCAGAAAACACCTAAGTCTCCTTTTTTAAATAAATTAGATATCACTTAAATAATCAACGCTATGGCGCACCCAATTGCCGCAACATACAAAATATGCTACACTATCCCTAAAGAAAATACTAGTATGAGGAGATTTTATTATGAAAAGAAAACACCTGTCCATTTTACTAGCCGCATCACTCCTTGCAATTTCTGCAAGCGCCTGCGGCGCAGACAATGCAGCCCCTTCAGAACAGGCGCCGCTGGACGATTCCCCATCTGAAGAGGAAGTGCCGGCCGATATCGAAGAAACAGACCAGAGCACAGAAAACACAGGAAATACGGAAGACGCGGAGGATTCTGACACAAATGTCACAAATGCTGACGCCGCAGAATCCGAAGAAAACACCGCCGCCCCTTCCCCCGTATCCGTCACTTTTCAGGAATCCAACGACGAGATCAAGGCCGACGACGGCACGCTGCTTCTGGAAAACAGCACCTCCATGCCTGTGGTGGCCATCGAGGGAGCAGACGACATCGCCGCAAAGATCAACGCAGATATCGAAACCCATTACAATCTCTCAGCCGATGAGGAAACTCTGGAGATGGCAAAGTCCGATTACGAATCCAGTCTGGCGGATGAGGACGGCAGCTGGTTTCGCGGCTATGCACAGAGCGTAACTGCAGACGTGACCCGTATGGACGACAGTGTACTTTCTCTGGAACTGACCTCTTACCTCGACATGGGAGGAGCTCATGGCAACTATGGCGTAGTCGGCCTGAACTACAACGTAAAGACAGGCGAGCTGATCAGCCTTGACGACCTGGCTGAGGATTATGCCGCCTTCCACGCCACTGCCCTGGATTACATCGTTAATCTGGCGGAGACGCCCACCTATCAGGAAAAGCTGTTCGGCCCTTCCAAAGATGATCTGGACAGCGCGCTTTTTGAATGGGGAAGCTGGGTTTTCACCCAGAGCGGTATCAGCTTCATGAGCGATCCTTATACACTCGGTCCCTACGCCGCCGGGGAAATCTATTTCCGGCTTCCCTACGAAAAGGCTTACGAGCTCGGGTTAAAGGAAGAGTACCGCTATAATGGGAATTTCATGGAGGAACGCTATTATACCTCCCAGTATGACACGGATACCATGGAACCTCTGATTGACGGGACGCCGGAATACAGCTTTGATTTGAACGGGGACGGCACAGAAGAGGGGATTGCATTCTACGGCCAGATCTATTCCACTGAAAGCGAGTCCGAAAAATACGGCCTCTATATCGACGGAAAGAATTGGGGCAATGTGGTTTATGAAGAGATAGGACCCGCCGCATCCAACGGCTACTTTCACAGTTCCTATGCCCTCTACGACAGCGACCCTTCAGACGGTCTGACCGAGATTGCCGTCCTGTTCACAGCATTCGGAGAATACGACGAAGAGTCCGGCCGCTCAGACACCTATCCTTACACCTATCTTTTCCAATATACAGCGGATAAGGAACTGCAATTCAAAGAGCGGCTTGATGGCTATATCACAAACCCGCTCACTGCGGATTAAACAACATTAAACAACATTAAACAACAAGGAAACAGCCTGCCCGTAATCCGGTCAGGCTGTGCAGGCTTTTATGGCATCCGCCACCTGTTTTGCTTCCTCGGGAGAACAGAACAGGCGCGCGGAAGCCTCCAGAGCGATGTCGGTAATCCCCTCGCTCTTTAAATAGAACCCTACTTCAAGGGGAGACATTTTTGTCTCCCCATCTTTATACGCAAGAATCAGTTCATTGAGCCTCTGAAAATGATCCATCAGCGCCCCAAATTCCTGTATACGGTCGATGGTACTGCTCCCGTAAGCCTGCTTTTCCAGCTCACAGACCGCAATCACCTGCATGGACATTTTCAACTCTCCCGTAATGTCAGAGGCTTCCATCAGCACGTCCGGACGCTTTTCCAGACAGGCAAGTATATAGGCCTTAGCCCCGGCGATATCTTTCTTTGCAAAATAAGCCGCCAGCCGTTCTTTCGTCTCCGTGGTCTCCCGCTTCTCATCGGTCATACCCACTTTGCACTCGTAAACCCGAAGTCCCTGCACCTGCGTCCAGACATACAAAAGAAACTCCGAGATAAATCCATAGACCCGCTTGTGGTAGTCGTCATAGCCGGAAGCGTCGATCCGCCCTTCCGCTTTCTCAAAAATGCCAAAAAGCCACTCGCAGTATGCGTCATAGATTTTCTTCTCACAGACCATCATATTGCCAAAATAAGTGCCTTTTCCGTGCACCAGACGCTCAAAGGTCTCCCCGTATTCGGGATAATCCTGTCTGATCACTTCCCCCACAACATTCAGATCATGGATATTGTAGTCGCTGGCATACCCCTCATAATAGGAAAAGTTGAGTTTCAGCTTCTTGGAGGCAATCATATCATAGTCCGAGAGAATCTCCTCATACTCCTTCTCCGTCAGGATTCTCCCCTCCTCCGTGCAGAAGTATCTGCGGTAATGGCAGATCCCCACATAATCGGAAGTTTTTATATTTTTCCAGACCCAGTAAACGCCTGTCAGCTCCCCGTAATAACAGTTCTTCTCCGAAATACTGACGCCTGTGTCATCTCCTATATAACCCAAATCCTTCGCCCTAGATCTCCCCACCTGCAAGGGAACATAGACCGGGTCGCCGGGCTTCGGAAACTTCTTATGGGTCATGGTAAAAACCGTTACGCTCATAGTAACCTCGCTATCCGTAAAAAACGTACATTAACATGCAGCCGGAAAACGTCTACGCATTTTCCTTCTGCCTGTTTAAAATAACCGCCATCTTTTTCCTCACATGGAAAAAGGCCGGAATCAGAAAGGCATCCGCAAAGATCCATGCCAGCGGGCTTGCCAGACACACCGCAACAAACCCGAAATACGGCACCAGCCAAAAACCCGCCAATGCTCTGGCCAGCATCTCAAAGGCCCCCGCAAAAACCGCCAGCTTGCTGAAGCCCATTCCCTGAATGAGGAAACGCACAATGTTAACAAGGGCAAGCGGAAAGTAAAACAGCGCATTAATCCGCAGGAAATAGTAAGCGTTCCCAATGATCTGTGTCTCCCCCGCATCGAGAAAGAGCAAAAGAAGCTGTTTTCCAAGCAGATACACCGCCCCCATTGCAATCAGGGAGTAGACCAGTCCCAGCAGACAGCAGTCCTTGAGCCCTTTATTCACACGGTCCAGATCTCCCGCTCCCACATTCTGTCCGCCGTAAGTCGCCATGGTAGATCCCATCGCGTCAAAGGGACAGACAAGCAGCATACTCACCTTGCCGCCCGCAGTGACCGCCGCCACCGCATTGGAGTCAATCCCGTTCACCGCGCTCTGCAAAATTACGCTGCCAATGGCGGTGATAGAATACTGCAGGCCCATGGGAATGCCCATATTGCAGAGTTTGCTCCCATAATTCCAGCTCCATCTGCTCTCGTCCTTCGTCAGTCTCAGAATCGCAAACTTCCTGCGCATATAGATCAGGCAGGCGAGTCCTGCAACCGCCTGAGAAACCACCGTAGCCACTGCCGCACCTGCCACGCCCATGTGGATCACCACGATACAGAAGACATCAAGGAAAATATTTAAAACCGCCGCCGTCACCAGAAACACCACAGGCGTTTTACTGTCGCCCAGGGAGCGCAGGATGGCCGCCGTCATATTGTAGAGAAACACCACGGGTATCCCCAGAAAGATAATAATTATGTAGCTGTAGGACCCGTCAATGATATTTTCCGGCGTCCGCATCAGCTGTAAAATCGGACGGCACAGAAGGGACACCACGATCGTGATGACCACCGCAAAGATCACGGACAGCCACACGCTGTTTGCCACAAACCTTTTCAGCTCTCCCTCATGCTTCGCGCCAAACTCCTGCGCGATCGGAATCGCGAAGCCGTTGCAGATTCCCATGCAGAAACCGATGATCAGGAAATTGACGGAGCCGGTAGCGCCCACCGCCGCCAGCGCGTCCACGCCCAGATAATGACCCACGATAACCGCATCCATCATGCTGTAAAACTGCTGGAAAACAAGCCCCAGCAAAAGAGGCACGGCAAACCCCAGAATCAGTCTCATGGGACTGCCTTTTGTCATATCTTTTTCCATAATGATAACCTCCCTTTATGGAATCATTGGAGACGATTTTATCACACCGCCGCAAAAACACAAGTACCTTTGATGAAATTTTCAAAAAATTTTTTATGTTGGGAAAACGGATTGACACTGGGAAAGGAATGCTTTAAAATGTTATCACTTTACGCAAAAACGGAGGTTTTTCCATGAACAGCAGCCTTACCAAAGACAGGTTTTATTCGCAGATTATTAAGCTGGTCATTCCCATCGTCATACAGAATCTCTTAAGCGCGGCCGTGAACTCCGCGGACGTGGTCATGTTAAATTATGTGGGACAGTCTTCCATCTCCGCCGTATCTCTGGCCGCCAACTACGCCAGCGTCCTTTTTATGGTCTACTACGGCCTGGGGACAGGCGCGTCCATGTTGAGCGCACAGTATTGGGGAAAGGGGGATATCCAGCCGATCCGCGTGATCCAGGGCATCGCTCTTCGCTTTTCCCTGCTGATCACTCTGGTCTTTTCCGGCTTCGCCTTCTTTGCGCCGGAACTGATGATGAAGCTTTTTACCAACGACACGGAGCTGATCGCCATCGGCGCGGGATACCTTCGTGTGATGTCCGTCACCTACCTGTGCTGGGGCATCATCGAGGTCTATCTGGCAATCCTTCGGAGCATCGGCCGTGTCACCGTGTCCATGATCTTAAATGTAATGGCGTTTACCCTGAACATCTTTTTAAACGCCGTATTCATCTTCGGTCTCTTCGGCGCGCCGAAATTAGGGGCTGTGGGCGTGGCAATCGCCACCGCGCTGTCCCGTATCATCGAGCTGGCCGGCTGTATTGTGGTGTCCATTTTCAGCAGGGATATCAAACTCAAGGTAAGCTACATGTTTCTGCACAGTAAACTTTTGTTTCAGGATTTTGTCAGGCTCTCCCTGCCCGCTCTCTTAAACGACGTGGCGTGGAGCGTTGCCTTTTCCATGTACTCCGTGATTCTGGGGCACATGGGCTCCGACGCAGTGGCCGCCAACTCTCTCGTTGTAGTAGTCAGAAACTTCGGCACCGTCCTCTGCTTCGGTACGGCCAGCGCAGGCGGTATCCTGCTTGGCAATGTGATGGGTGAGGGGGATATGGAGCGTGCCAAAGAATACGCTTCCAAGCTGATGAAGCTCACCGTCATTACCGGCGCCATCGGCGGTGCGCTGGTGCTCACCGCCACCCCTTTTGTCCTGCACTTTGCAAAGCTTTCCGAAACTGCCATGCACTATCTGAAATATATGCTGCTCATCAACACTTACTATATCATGGGAGCCGCCGTCAATACGACCCTGATTGCCGGTGTCTTCCGGGCCGGCGGCGACAGCCGATTTGGCCTGATCTGCGATACCATTGACATGTGGGGCTATGCGGTGCCACTCGGCTTCCTCGCCGCCTTTGTCTTTAAGCTGCCTGTTCTCTGGGTATATTTTCTTCTATGCACCGACGAGTTTGTCAAGTGGCCCTGGGTAATCAGACACTACCGCAGCAAAAAGTGGTTGAAAAACATCACCCGCGAGGATCTGTTTGAGAAGGAACCCGGGAAACGGCAGGAATAGAAACAACCGCAGCCTGCACGCACGTCCGGAATTCCTTTCGGCTCTGCACATCCATTTTCTGATATATGTGGGAGACATGCTTCTTGACCGTTGTTTCGGCGATATAGAGTGTCTCCCCGATCTGCCTGTTGGTGTAGCCTCTAAAGAGAAGCCAGGCTACTTCCAGTTCCCGTTCAGAGAGGGAGCACGCCTCCATCACCGCTAAAAACGAAGCGTATATTTCTTCATAGCTCCTACTTCCTGCCGAGAGATTTTGAGAATCAGCATATATCGATCCGGCAGGATTTTTCTCTCCTTCCTCCTGTCCGGGCGCCGTCTTTGTCCCGCGACTCTCCTTCTGCCGTTCTACCTGGTCCCTCACGCGAAGATAAAGCATCAAAACCACCGCCAGCGCAACGCCCAGAAGCAGTGTTCCAAACGTTGCAATCTCCCACTCCCGCCTCCTGCCGAGCACTCCCATCTGGTAAAGAAGCAGTGTGGACAGAAGGAGTACATAACCGAGTCCTAACAGGCATCGAAGCGTATGCTTCCTCATATCTGCCCGTCCTTTGTTCCGGCAGCCGGCCCCTCTGCCTTGCCATTCTCTCTCCCAGCTGCGTCGCTCCCTTTTCCGGCCTCTGCCTTGCCGTTTTCTTTCCCGCCCCCGGCTTTCTCGCTCTCAGTGTCCGTATCCACTTCCATATAATCGATAATCCGGCGCTTAACTTCGAGCTGCAAAGGAAGCAGCAGCATTTCCAAAATCAAAGCATACAGCATGGTCAGAATTGCCACAGCCACATTTGGCCCAACGCTGGCCAGATCGGACAGGT
This sequence comes from uncultured Lachnospiraceae bacterium, assembly GCA_947037115.1. GTDB lineage: Bacteria > Bacillota > Clostridia > Lachnospirales > Lachnospiraceae > UBA3282. The sequence goes on along the minus strand of CAMQTN010000020.1, from coordinate 31,747 downwards.
TGCCCAGCATAGTAATGAGAGACAGCAGCATGCAGATGACTCCTGCATAAATTACCTGCTTCTGCATCATCTCCACCACGTCCAGCGTGCGCCGCAGTTCGCTCAGGTGGCAGTTATAATCCTTCCGCAACAGCCGACAGGCTCTCTTAAAGTCCTTCCACACGCCGTTTTTGAACAGCACCGGCACCGTAAACACCAGCACAATGACAAGGGACGGTATATCCAGCAGAAAGTCGAAGCGATACAGTGCAAAGCCTCCCTCTCCATACCCATATCCTGTCATGCACAACAGAACAACGCCCAGCAAAATACTTATGATTTCCATAATCATACACCATTTCCTCCTTACTTTTTCCTGAAGTTTCTGACCTGACCATACCACGAATTTCCCATGGATACTATGGTACTTTTGCGTAAAAAGGTAGTATTTTGCATCCATACTTCTATTTCTTCTTTTTCTGAACCACAGTCGTACATCCCTGACGCAGGACAGGAAGCGTTGTATAGGTCTGTACCAGCAGGGACGGGTTTTCGAGTTTCCGCAGAAGCATAACTGCCGCCTGAATGCCCAGATCATAGACATCAATGTCTATGATCGTGGGGGTAGGTTCGATCAGGGCAGAATACGGATAACTGTCGAACGTAAGAAAAGCAGCTTCATCAGGAACCCGTATATGATTTTCCTGTAGCGCTTTCGATAAACTCAATGCCAGCGTATTATTTTCACAGACAATAGCCTGCGGAGGTTTTGGCAGGGCAAGCAACTCCAAAGACTGACGATAGGCATCTTCTCTGGTGGAATCCGTATAGCGGATATATTCATCGGGAATCCTGTAACCATAATCATACATGCCACCGAGAAAACCATTCAGTCGCTGCATGGAAATGTAGTCTGTGCGGCTTTCAGCAATAAAGGCCACTTTTTCATAACGGCATTCCAGCATGTGCTGGGCGGCAAACTGCCCGGCAAGCCCGTTATTGGTGTCAATCCAGCAGATGCGGCTTCTGCGCCCCGGATTGCCGATGTATATATGAGGGAACTGTGTTTCCAGCAAAATTTTGGCCATATCAGGAATATTACAGGAACCATGGATCAGAATCCCATCCGCAGCGCGGCTTGTGATCAGATTTGTAAGAAACGTTTCAGGCGCGCTGTCCCGGGGGATATCTGTCAGCATCACGGTATATCCATGAGCGGACAATTCTTTATGCACACCACAGAGAATCTCAAACATATGAGGATTATGGTAAGCCTCCTCCTTTTTCAAACTGGATAAAAATATAATGTTTTTGGCAGCGCCCCTGGCAAAGCTGACCGCCCTTGCATTGGGTGTATACTGCAATTTATCAATGGCGGCGTGGACACGGGCACAGGTTTCCGCAGATATGGAACTCCAGTTGTTCAATACTTTAGAAACTGTGGATGTAGAAACGCCGGCTTCTCTTGCAACATCGCGGATGGTTACAGCCATAGAAATTGTTTCCCTTTCTCTTTTTGTAAAAATTCCTAAATTCAAGTTAATAGTATAGCGGTTTCCTAACAAAGTCAATAGAAAAGGAATAGATTGCATAGAAAAAATGGCGAAAAAGTGGTATAAAAGGACTTAAGCGAATGATGCGCATCATTTGTATTTTAAAATAATCAGGAAAACAATTTCGCAAGAGGAATCATAGATTTACGGTGGTTCAGAATGGAGGATTTTATGAGAAAAAACGGGAAAACAGGCTTAAGCCTTCTGCTTGCAGGCGCTTTGACAGCAGGAATGCTGACAGGATGCGGGCAAAACGGACAGAATGCCGCATCTGATGCAGGAAACACGGCAGGGACATCCGCAGATAGCGCCGAAAGCGCAGCGGCGCAGGCATCTGTGAATGATCAGGACAGTGACACGCAGACGTCCAGGGAGGCTGTGACAATCACGGCCTGGCACGACAACGATGAATCAATGATGAATGCACTTGCGGACGTAGTAAATGCAAAACTTGCGGATGAGAATATTACCCTGCGTTTCGAGAAGAAGCCGGATGTTACCGGCCAGATCAAATTGTATGGGACAGATGCGGCAAACGGCCCGGATATGTATCTCTTTGCTCATGATTCTCTGGGAGCCTTTGCAGAAATGGGCATTTTGGAGCCGGTAGGAAATCTGATTGATGCAGACAAGGAAAAAGATTTCATACCAATGACAATCGAAGCGGCGACTTACAAAGACGAACAGTACCTGATGCCTGTCTACTATGAGACGCTTCTGTTCATGTATAATAAGGCTTTGTGGGACGGCGACATGCCTTCAACCACAGAGGAATTATATGACTATATGGCTGCCAACACCGATGTGAATGCAGGAACCTACGCTTTGGTGAACCAGCATTCCACTTCTTATAACATAGCTCCTTTCATCAACGGATTTGGCGGATATATTATTGATAAGGACGGCACTCCCGGATTAAATGCGCCGGGGACAAAAGAGGCCGTCAATTATAACAGGAAATTTGCACAGTTACAGGCAGATGGGGATTATAACACGGTAACCGCGCTGTTTAATGAAGGCAAGGCGGCCGCAATCATTGGCGGTCCATGGCTGGTATCCGGAATCAGAGATGCAGGTATCGATCTGGGAATTAAATCGCTGTGCGATTTCACACTGCCCAACGGGGAAGTGATGATACCCTATTCCGGTGTGCAGTGCCTGGGCGTGTTAAAGTACGCGGCTGAAAGCAAGAAAGAAGCGCTTACAAGAGTTTTGGAGGTTTTGGCAGAACCCGAGGCAGGCATTACACTGGCAAAGGAGTTTAACTGCGCGCCTGCAAACAGCAAGGCATATGAGGACGCTGACGTTGCGGCAAACGAAATGATTCTGGCAATGGAGAAAACCGCACAGAAGGCAGTGCCCATGCCCAACATCCCCGAAATGAGCGTTATGTGGGGTCCGGCGGAATCTCTGCTGGCGGCAGTCAATAAATCCGGCGAGGATCTCGATTCTGCAGCAGACAAATATCAGGAGGAAGCACTGCAGGCAATCGCGGATATGCAGTAAAGGTAAACAGAAACCGCACGCAGACATCCGAATACGATGTCTGCGTGAAGCCAAAGTGCTGAAGAAAACGGAAAACATTATATTTAAGAAGAAGGACTGAGCAAACTATGAAAAACCCACGGAAAAAATTTACGCCCTGGTTATATAATCTTCCGGCATTCCTGCTGATCGGAGTAGTCGTGCTGTTTCCCATTCTCTATACGGGATATATTTCCTTTACCAACATGAACCTTTACCATTGGCAGGACTACACATTTATCGGTGCAGATAATTACGTGCGTGCTCTCGGCAAAATGAATTCGGATTTCTTCGCCGCGTTTTGGACGACTGTCGGATGGACGATTGCAAATATGACGTTGGATGTCGGCATTGCATACATACTTGCAGCAGGACTGAATGCGGAAGGACTGCGTGCCAGAAGAATCTATAAGACGCTTATTATTTTCCCGTGGGCCATGCCCGCGTATGTGTCGATCCTGGCATGGCGCGTCGGCATGTATAATACGGAATTCGGACTGCTTAACAAAATTTTAGTTGCAGCAGGATTTGAGAAGATGAATTTTCTGTCTAAAAACGGCCCTGCATTTCTTTCCTGTATGGTTTTGAACCTGTGGATGTCCCTGCCATATATGATCGTCATGTTTGACGGGGCGTTGCAGAGTATCGACCGCAGCATGTATGAAAGCGCTGTTTTGGACGGCGCAGGCACATGGCAGAAAAATCTGTATATTACGCTTCCCTCTTTGCGGAAAGTGATGGCTCCTGTAGTAATCATGACAACCTTCACTACCTTTAAGCAGTTTGATATTGTATACCTTCTGACAATGCAGAAAGGTTCCGTATCGGGATCAACCATGCAGACCATTATCACATACGCGCATCAGAATGCGTTTGTTTCCAATAATTATGGGTTGTCCTCCGCAGTATCCATAGTAATTTTTGTGATAATCATCGTCTTTTCCGCATGGACGAACCGGGCAGCTAAGGAGACGTAGTGCTTTGGCACAGAAATGGAGAAAGTTATGACTCAAAATAATGGAATATCATGGTCTGTAAAAAAAAGAATACAAATAACAGGTTTGAACCTTTTTTATATTTGCATTTGCTTTTTGGGGCTGGTGCCGATTCTGTATGTGCTGTTATTGTCTGTCAGCGGAGGCGGCGGCGCGTTGATGACAGGGCTTTCCATCTTTCCGGAAAAATTCACCCTGGACAATTACCGCAGAATCATCGTGGAAGAACCTTTCCTGCGATGGCTGGCAAACTCAATCGTCCTAAGTGTGGGTACCATGATAATCGCGATGGGGACAAGTGTATTATCTTCTTATGCCTTTTCACGGTTCCGGTTCACAGGGAAAACTGCGTTCATGCAGATACTCCTTCTGCTGAATGCATTTCCGCAGATCCTTTCGATGTTTGCAATCTTCCGCCTGTTCAGACTGATGAATCTGCTGGATTCCCACGGGGGACTGATCTTCGTCTATGCAGGAAGCATGTGCATTTTCAGCATTTGGAATATGAAAGGATATTTTGATTCGATTCCAATCGAAATCGAAGAGGCTGCCAGGATCGACGGCGCAGGCAATGTCCAGCTGATTGCGAAAATCGTCCTGCCGCTTGCGCGTCCGGCGATTATAGTAACGGCAGTAATGGTTCTGATCTTTGTGTGGAACGAATATCTGTTCGCAACTACTTTTATGTTGAAAGAGGAGAGCTACACTCTGGCAGGCGGCCTGTATCAACTACAGGCGAATGATTACAGCAGAAGCTGGCCCCTGTTTTCAGCCGCTGCTATTCTGGTATCAGTACCGATTCTTGTTATATTCTTCTGTTTTCAGAAATACATGGTGTCCGGGCTGACTGCCGGCGGCGTAAAAGGTTAACAGGATGTGTATGTCCCGTGGACCTGGGGACGTCAACCAACAAAAAAGAGTGATCATGTGAGGTAAATAAAATGAATAGAAGTGCAATTTTGCATATACCGGCGTCCCAGTATGCCTTTGCGTGCGCGGAAGATCGTTTTGTGCTCCGGTTGCGGGCCGGCAAAGGGGACCTGGATCGTTGTACGCTTTTTTACGGGGACAGGGCATGTATTTCATCTCCGGTGCAGTTTACATCCATCGATATGAAAAGAAAATATCAGGATGAACTTTACGATTTTTATGAAGTGACACTGACAAAATGTCCACGGCGGATCTGTTACTATTTTCAACTGGAAAAAGAGACTGAAAAAATCTTTTACTATGCCGACTCTTTTCACCGTGAACTGCCGGATCTCGTTATGGAGGACGGTTTCGTGATAGAAGGCAGAAGCGAATATTATCAGTATCCCTATATTCTGCGTTCGGAAGTGGTAACGATGCCGGAATGGTTTGTGCACGCGGTCGTCTATAATATTTTTCCGGACAGCTTTGCAGACGGCAGGAATCATCTTCCGGGAAGAGGTCATGAGATCGCCGGCGCAGACGGCACACAAAGCCGCAGCCGTCTTGGCGGCACGATCCGCGGGATAAAAGAAAACCTCGATTATATCTGTGGTCTCGGGTTCAACTGTCTCTATCTGAATCCGGTCTTTTGTGCCGGTGAATACCACAAGTACGATATTGTCAATTATTTTCATATCGATCCCTGTATGGGAACCGATGAAGACTTTCTACAGCTGACTCAGGCAGTACACGAAAAGGGAATGCATATTATTATAGACGGCGTGTTTAACCATTGCAGCTGGTATTTCCCACAGTTTTCGGATGTGGTTGAAAAGGGGGAGGCCTCCGCCTACAAAGATTGGTTTTACGATCTTACATATCCGGTTGTACGCCCGGAAACAGCGGAGACAGAGCCGGGATATGCATGCTTTGCATATGAGCGCAAAATGCCGAAACTTAATACCGCAAATCCCGCGGTACAGGAGTATTTTGCGCAGGTGGGCCGCTATTGGATCGAAAAATTCCATGTAGACGGCTGGCGCCTTGATGTGGCAAATGAAGTGGATAAAAGCTTCTGGCGCAAGTTCAGAACTGCTGTACGCACAGCGGACCCGGAAGCGGTTTTGATCGGAGAAGTGTGGGAAAATGCAGAAGTCTGGCTAAAAGGGGATATGTTTGACTCTGTCATGAATTATGACTTCAGAAAACACTGCCGCGATTTTTTTGCCCTGCGCCGGACTACGGCGGACGCTTTTGCGTGGCGTATGACAGATATGTTCCTGCGGTATCCGATACAGGTGAGCTGCGCCCAGTTGAACCTTCTGGACAGTCATGACGTGTCGCGGTTTTACAGTCTGTGCAAAGAAGACTATGGCCTCTGGCAGGCAGCATTTCTGTATCTTTGCATGTCCCCCGGGGTTCCAAGCGTTTTTTATGGAGACGAAAAGAGGATAGCCGGTATCCGGGAAGATGAATACCGCCGAGGTATGCCGTGGGAGGAATCCCACACGGATGAAGAAACGTTTGTACAGACCGTAATCGAAATCCGCAAAAAATGGATTTCTCCGCATGACGACTACAGTGTACTGTTGGCAGATAAGAAAAAAGACCTACTTGTATTTGAACGGAACGGCCTGCACCGTATACGCGTATTGATCCATCTGGGGTCAGACCCGGCAGATGTACGCGAATATACTTCCGGCGGAAAGATTCTGCTGGAAAAAGAATACATGGCTTCCCGACTGGGATTTCATGGGTATCTGGTTCTGGTCATGGATCAGAAGTCTGGTATCGTATGAATTGCAGCGGCGCCGGCTGTCCAAAAATGGAAGACAGTCGGCGCCGCCCTTTATTGCCTTTAATACTTTGTCAAAAATTGTCTCGTCCGCTCCTCTCTCGGATGATCGATCACCTGTCTGGGATCTCCCTGCTCCACGATCACGCCATCGTCCATGAAAATAATCTGATCCGCCACATCTCTGGCAAAAGCCATCTCATGGGTTACAATGATCATCGTTGTGCGCTGGCTGGCAAGCCCTCTGATCACTTTAAGCACCTCCCCGGTCAGCTCCGGGTCAAGCGCCGAGGTAGGCTCGTCGAAACAAAGGATATCCGGCTTCAAAGCCAAAGCTCTGGCAATCGCCACTCTCTGCTGCTGGCCGCCGGAAAGCTGATGAGGATAATGATCCATACGCTCCGCAAGGCCCATCTGCTCCAAAAGCGCTTTCCCGTGTGCCTCGATCTCCTCAAAAATCTGCTTCCTTTTCTGCTTGAAATCCGGCTGTTCTTTCGCGAGAAGTTTTTCCGCCAGTGTCACATTCTCCAACGCCGTATACTGCGGAAACAGATGGAACGCCTGAAACACCATGCCGAAATGGAGCCTTTTGGTGCGCAGATCCCTCTCCTGCCCCTTTACCGGGTTGTCCGCATCGAACAGGGTTTCTCCCCGCACCGTGATGGATCCGTGATCCGGCATCTCCAGAAAATTCAGACAGCGAAGCAGCGTCGTCTTTCCCGAGCCGGAGGAACCGATGATTGCCAGCGCGTTTCCCTCTTCCAAATCAAAGCTCACATCATCGAGCACTCTGGTGGAGCCGAAATGTTTTCCGATATTCTTTACTTCCAAAACAGCCATCTTCGTCCCCCTACCTGAAATAATCCAGCCTGCGCTCGATGTAATTAAACAGCAGTGTCAAAATACCTACAAACAGCAAATAGAATACGCCCGTGTAGAAGAGCGGCCATGTAAGGCCGTTGCTCTTCATGAAGGAATACCCCGCAAAGGTAAGCTCATAAGCCGCGATGATGCGGGCAAGAGACGTATCCTTCACCAGCGTGATAATCTCGTTTGACATAGGCGGCACCACACGCTTTACCATCTGTAGAAGCGTGACCTTAAAAAAGATCTGGCTCTTCGTCATGCCAAGCACCTCTCCCGCCTCTCTCTGCCCAACCGGAACACCCTCAATGCCACCCCTGAAAATAACAGAGAAATAGCAGGCATAGTTGATGCTGAAAGCCACCACTGTGGCCGTAATCCGCCCGGCCTCGCTGCCGCTCCAGATATTATGTCCAAGCCACAGCCCCGGGCCGTAAAAAATAATAATCAACTGTAACATCAGCGGCGTGCCGCGAATGATCCATACCAGCGTCTGGATCAGTCCCCGCAGTATCTTCCAACGGCTGATCTCACCGAAGGCAAGAATCAGCCCAAGAGGAAGAGAAAACAGCAGAGTGAAAATGAAAATCTGAAAGCTGGTCAAAAGACCGTCCAGCAACGCCTGTGTGACACTGAAAAACATATCTTACTCTCCCTGTAAGCTATCGTAAAACGAATCCTTAAATTTTATTTTGAGGGTACTACGACTACCTGCGCATTGTTGCAGTATGCGCCGGTACACTCCATAGCGCTTGTCACCTCGTTGGTCAACGTCATGCCGTTCCACACCACGTCGATGTTTTTGGAATCCAGCTCCATAATCTTGTTATCCCAGTCGATTACGACAAACTCTGCTTTTACGCCGAGCTTATCCGCTACCACACGGGCCATATCCGCGTCAAAACCGATCCACTCGCCGGAGGCGTCCTTATAATCCATGGGCTCAAACTCGGTAATGCCCACAATCAGCGTGCCCTTGCCCTGAATGTATTCCACATCGCTGTCGGAAGCGGAAGCGGTAAACTCCGCCGCTTTCTGCTCCACGAGAGCTTCCTGCACACCGTAGGTCTCCGCGATCTCCTGCATGGAACCGTCCGCATAGCTCTCCGCAAGCACAGAATTAATATAAGAAGCCAGATCGGAACCCTTGCGGCAGCCCACACCGTACTCCTCCGTCGTCAGCTCATCCGTATGCGTCAGATTGGGGTAGCTGGTTCCCTCCCCGATCATGGCGCCTGCCATCAACAGGTCGATGATCGCCGCATCCGATGTGCCGGAGGCAACCTCCATCAGCGCGTCCGCCTGAGACGCCACTACATTTGTCTTAAATCCTTTCTCCTGCGCAGCCGCTTCTCCGGCTGAGCCTGTCTCCACCGCATACACCAGATCCGAAGAGGCGGCCGCCTCTTCGGAGCCGCCGGATGCCTCGGCAGACACATCGGCAGACGTTTCCGAAGCCGTTTCCCCGGAACCGCCACAGCCTGTAAGCACACCGCAGAGCGTCATGGATACCATCAGTAACATTGCCATTTTCTTTTTCATAATAATCTCCTCCAAAAAAAATTTTAGTATTTAATCTCTCTCCCCTCCAGTCTCCACTGTCTGAACTCCGCGGAAGCCGACAGAAGCAGATCGGAAGAAGAGTTTAATGCTGTCTCAACCGAATCCTGAATAACACCGATGATAAAACCGACTGCCACAACCTGCATGGAGATGGAGTCCGGAATACCAAACAGAGAACATGCAAGCGGTATCAGCAGCAGGGAACCGCCCGCCACACCGGACGCACCGCATGCCGACAGCGCCGCCAGCAGACTTAAGATAATCGCCGTGGGAATATCCACATTGATACCCATCGTAAACGCGGTCGCCATGGTCATGACCGTAATGGTAATCGCCGCGCCATCCATGTTGATCGTTGCGCCAAGCGGGATTGTCACAGAATAGGTATCCTTGTCCAGTCCCATCTCCTCACAGATTTTCATGTTGACAGGAATATTAGCCGCCGAACTTCTGGTAAAGAACGCTGTAATTGCACTCTCCTTTAAACATTTAAAGATCAACGGATAAGGATTCTTACGGATACACCAGTACACCAGAATCGGATTGGTTACAAAGTAAATAAAGAGCATGCAGCCCACCAGCAGGATAAGCAGCTTTCCGTATACGGTAAACGCTTCCAGCCCGCTTGTCGTCACGCTGGTATAAACCAGTCCCAGCACACCGAAAGGCGCCAGATTGATGATCACCACAACCACCTTGGAGATCGCTGTCGATATGTCTCCCAGAGACTTCTTCGTCGCCTCACCCGCGCCGCGGAACGCTACGCCCAAAAGCACCGCCCACGCCAGAATACCCACATAGTTTGCATCCACCAGCGAAGACACCGGATTCTGTACCACGTTCATCAGCAGGGTGCTCAACACCTCCACAATACCGCTGGGCGCCGCCGCATCCGCTGCCGCGTCCGTGAGCACCATCTGCACCGGGAAGATCATGCTGGCAAATACCGCGATCACCGCAGCCAGCACCGTACTGAACATATACAGGACAATAACGGTACGAATCACGCCGCCATGGGATTTACCCGCATTGCAGAGTGCACTCATTACCAGGAAGAACACCAGAAGCGGTGCAATTCCCTTGAGGGCTCCCACAAACACATCACCGAGCACGCCGATACCGGAAATACCAGGTACCACCAGTGCCAGAATTGCGCCGATCACCAGCCCCACAACAATTCTTTTGACAAGACTTATTCCTGTCCATTTCTCCCACACATTCTTCATCTTTTCCTCATTTCTGTAAAACCTTCGTCATCAGTTACTTTACTATACTACTACGAGAAAGCGCACCCCGTCAAGTTATCCGTTCTTTTTCTGCGCTGCCAGATACTGTCAGGCAGAAACAGACCGAAGTCCACATCAAATCCGGTATATATGAGCAATAGTCTCTCATTCCAATGCTGATTTATCCGGCAGAACCATCTCCGAAAATTCTGCCCTGCCGCCCGCAAAGACATTCATATCAATATATGGTTCCTCTCCGATGTATGCGTCAAATTCCGCCCGATCCGTATACTGCCAGTAAAGCCAACGGCCCTTCATGCCAATGTCTGGCATATAATAGACATTTCTGATCCACAGGCCATACTCATCGAAGGAGCCTTCGATCAAATCATGGTATGCCGGATAAGTCGTGTAGAGAATCGGCTTTACATGGTATTCTTCCTCCAGTGCGCACAGAAGCACATCCAGTTCTCTTTTGATCGTTTCGCGGTCAAGTTCCTTTTTCCGTCTTCTTTTATCGCCGTAATATTCCACATCCACAACCGGGATCAGTCTGCCCTCCAGACTGCCAACTGTGGAAATATAATGCTGTGCCTGCGTTTCACCTGCACTGTCGAAGCTGAAAAAATGGTACGCCCCATAGTACAGATCCGTCTGCTCAATATTTTCCCAATTCATGCGGAATCTCTCATCCACATATCTGCTTCCCTCCGTCGCCTTGATATAGGCAAAGTCAATGTTTTCGGCCGCCATTTTCTCCCAGTCGATATCGCCCTGATAGTGCGAGACATCCACGCCACGAACCTCGTACCGATCTGCAAGGATCAGATTGGGACGGATCTTTTTATTTATGAATAAGAATGTCAGGATAAAGAAAAAGAACAGAAATGCAGATACCATAACTTTTTTCTTATGCCCCATGAGCAACTCTCCCATTTTTCTTCCTTTTTACGAAATCCGTATTACCGGTTACTTTACTATACTAATGTATGATAAAATATAAGTCAAACAGCGAAATAAAAACATCATGAAAGAAACAAACGGAGTAGCCATGGAATCCTATTTTGATGAGCAGGAAGAAGACAGAGAGTTTCGCGCCCGCTGTGAGCAGAGACGCCGTATGCGGCTTGAACGTCAGCGGCGCTTACGACGGCAGCGCATGATAAAAAGATTTGTGTGCCTCGGCATATGCTGCGCACTTGTAATTTTTGCCACTTTTATCATAAAATCCGGCAAAAAACCAAAGCCAGAGGAAACACCACTGGAAATACAGCCCATTGCGTCCATCGTTCTGCCCGATGAATCGTACCTGTCCACAGCAGCAAAAATAGCGGCTGAAACAGAAGAAGAATCCGAACCGGAAGAAGAATCTCCCGTTTATCAGTTTATCTCTACAGAAGATACTGTCACAATAACCAGCGGGGAAGTGATCAGCACAAACGCTATTCTGGTGGATGAAAATGCGGACGTCATCATCGCTTCCAAAGGCGCAAAAGAGCGAATCTATCCTGCCTCCATGACAAAAGTTCTGACAGTGCTTGTGGCTGCGGAACAGATCGCGGAAGAGGATTTGGACGACACCTTCACCATGACCCTGGAAATCACGGATTATGCCTATGTAAACGACTGCAGCGCCGTAGGTTTTTTAGACGGGGAAGAGATACCCGTGCGCGATCTGTTTTATGGAACCATACTGCCCTCCGGCGGAGACGCCGCGTTGGGGCTTGCAACCTATATCGCCGGTTCTCACGAGGCATTTGTCGAGTTGATGAACGCAAAGCTGGAAGAACTGGGACTTTCGGACAGCGCCCATTTTACGAATTGCGTCGGCCTCTATGACGACAACCATTACTGTACAGTTTATGACATGTCTGTCATTATGAAGGCAGCGATGCAGAATGAACTGTGCCGGGAAATTTTGTCCGCGCATACCTATACCACCACACCCACCGAGCAGCATCCGGACGGCATTGATATCTCCAACTGGTTCCTGCGAAAAATCGAAGATAAGGACATGGGCGGAGAGGTACTGTGCGGCAAAACGGGCTATGTGGTTCAGTCCCGAAACTGTGCAGTCAGTTACAGTAATATCAGCGGCACGCCATATATTTGTGTAACCACAGGCGCCCACAGTAACTGGAGGTGTATCTACGACCATGTGGAAATATATAACAGGTATGTTCCCTCCTCATCAAAGAGCGGTTCTTCCGATACGGTCAGCTGAACTTTCCTGTAGTAAATAAAAACCCCGCCAGATGGCGGGGCTTTTCGTTTTCACTGTCATTATTCCGCAGTTGTTTCCTCTGTGTACTTCACAGCCAGCTCATTGATCGTGCCGTCCGCAAGCATTTTGTCGATGGACTTGTTGATCTTGTCGAGCAGTTCTGTATTACCCTTCTGCACCGCGATCGCATACTCCTCAGATTCAAATGCGCTGGGGTCTTCCACAATCTTTAAGCCCTCATTGTCGCCAACATATTTCTGCGCCGTTGCGGAGTCGATTACAACCACGTCGCACTTGCCATTAGTCAGTTCCATAACTGCTTCCGTGCCCTTTTTAAAAGCCTCGTAGGAGTAACCCATATCCTGCACACACACCTCGCCGGTATAGCCCTGCACTACGCAGATCTTCTTATCCGCCATATCAGCGGCTGTGGCGATATCGGAATCCTCCTTCACGATCATCACTTGGGTCGCCGTATAGTAGGGCGTAGAAAAGTCCACTGTCTCCCGTCTTTCGTCCGTCGCCGTCATACCTGCGATAACCGCATCAATCTGTCCATTCTGGAGCGCTACCAGAAGAGAGTCAAACTCCATGTTTTCAATCGCCGCCGTCTGTCCGTTGTCCTCGGCAATCTGCTTTGCAATCGCCATGTCAATGCCGTCAAACTCACCGATCGCACCGCTTGAGGTCACATACTCAAAGGGCGGGAACTCCGCGTTCGTACCGAAGGTGAGCGTGTCTCCTCCCTTGGAAGACGCGCCGCCGCAGGCTGTCAGCGTGCATGCTGCCAAAGCCATGGCAGCCGCCATTACCAGTAACTTTTTTGTTTTTTTCATAATTTCTCCTCCTCTGAATCACTTTTATATCAATTCACGGTACACGTATTCTTTTGTCTGCGCACCGCGCATTGCTAACGCCACTATAACACTTTTGACAAAAAATTCTTCGTCCGCTCATTCTGCGGATGATTGAAAATTTCCTCCGGCGTCCCGCTCTCCATAACCACACCCTGATCTATGAAAAGCACACGGGAAGCCACCTCCTTTGCAAAACCCATCTCATGGGTGACAATCACCATGGTCATTCCGGATTTCGCAAGATCCTTCATAACGTCCAACACTTCGCCCACCATTTCCGGGTCCAGTGCCGATGTCGGCTCATCGAACAGCATAATCTCCGGGTCCATGGCGAGCGCTCTCGCGATGGCTACTCTCTGTTTCTGTCCGCCTGAAAGCTGTGCCGGATAGGCGTTTGCCTTCTCTCCCAGATTGACACGTTCCAAAAGTTCCCGCCCACGCTTTACAGCCGCCTCCTTGTCCAATTTCTTGAGAAGCACCGGCGCAAGCGTAATATTTTCCATAATCGTCAAATGGGGGAACAGGTTAAACTGCTGGAACACCATCCCCATCTTCTGACGTACCCTGTTCACATTTACCTTGGGGGCCGTGATCAGCTCATCATCCACATAAATTTCCCCTTCGGTTGCCCTCTCCAGCAGATTAAGGCATCTTAAGAAAGTGCTCTTCCCGGAGCCCGACGGCCCGATCACAACAACCACCTCTCCCTGTGTGATATGCTCGTCAATTCCGTTTAACACTGTCAGATCTTCAAATTTCTTATGTAAATTTTTTACTCTAATCATAATTCTCTCCAAAACGGAGAATACCGCATCTGAGGTATTCCCCCGCGTGAAACTTCATACTTCCTGGCGTCCCGTCCAATGGCGGCACGTCTTTTAGAAGTCTCTGCTCACACGGTCAGCGCGCGTCAGCCCTGCGAAGCCTGATCTCCACCCTGCGAAGCGCCAGCGTCAATATCTTAATCAGCACATAATAGATAACCGCCGTTCCGATCAACGGCATGAAAGCGATAAAAGTCGCGCTCTTAATGAAATCTCCCGCCTTCTGGATATCCATCAGGCCCACGTAACCGACAATGGCGGTCTCCTTGATCAGCACAATAAACTCATTGCACAGAGCAGGGAAAATATTTTTTATGGCCTGCGGAATCACAATTCTGCTCATCGTCTGAAAAGCGTTTAACCCCAGAGACCTGCCCGCCTCCGTCTGTCCCTTATCAATAGAAAGAATACCCGCGCGGATAATCTCGGACACATAGGCGCCGGAATTGACGCCAAAGGCGATCGCTGCGATAATCCACTTATCCAGCTGCACCGACGCAAAGATAACAAAATAGATAATCATAAGCTGCGTCACCGAGGGCGTCCCCCGGATTACATCCGTATAAATGCCGCCGATAAGCCGGACGGGTTTTTTATTTGACAGATTGCACATGGCAATGAGCATACCGATCAAAATACCGATGACAATGGCTAACAGCGACACCTTCACCGTCACACCGATACCGCTCAGGAGAAGTTTATACCGGTCTTCCCTGATAAAACATTTGTAAAACATATCACTGACATTCGCCATCCACGCCGACATCTGATTTCATCCTTTCTGATCCCCGCATCCCTGCCTGCGGATAGTTTACCACAGCCTTTTACAGAAGTAAAGTAAATAGCGCATAATATTCATTCATTACGTATAATATACATCTTCTATACTAGCCTTCCAGCGCTTTCTCCCACTCCGCAATGATTTCCTCGCACTTTTCCGTGTCGATATCCTCCACGGCATTTCTCAGTTTCTCGAAAATACTGCGCTGCGCGTCTCCGTAAGAATACTGTCCCATATCCCTGACTACTTTCTCCATGGCATCCATATCCAGGTTTTCCATGGCCTCCTTCATCTGACTAAAAAGCGCCGACATCTCGTCGTTCTCCGCCGCCCTTCCGCTCTGAGCTTCCTCCTCCTTTGCAAAATAAGGCGCCAGAATGCCTTTATAAAACATATATTCTTCCAACATGCCCGGCGTGATTTTATGTATCAGCGCACCGTTTTCCGCATTGCCGGCCGCCTCCATCTGCTCTGCAACCTGCGCCAGCTCCAGTGCGCCAATCTGCCTCGATGCACTCTTAAGGGCATGCACTTCAACCGTATAATCCTTCCACTGTTCCTTCTGTTCATATTCCTGTATCATCATACTCTTTTTGTCAATGACACGGTAATACTCCTTCAGAACAGACCAGAAAAGTTCCTCGTTTCCAAGAAATTCCATCGCTTTCTTCACGTCCAGACCGACAATGGAAATATCGGTAGTCGTCTGCGATTCTGTATTGTCCCTGTTGACACCCATAAGCGTGTCGCTCACCTTTTTGTCCCTGTTCTTCTCAATCTTTTCCGGGGGCAGCCATTTTCGGATCTTGGAGAGAATCACCCTCATCTCTATGGGTTTTGTCACAAAATCATTCATACCCTCATCGATGAACATTTTCGCCGTTCCCTCCACCGCATTGGCAGTGAGCGCAATAATCGGCACCTGGCCGTTATCTCCCAGAAGACGTCTGATTACCCTGGTGGTTTCCACGCCGTCCATCTCAGGCATCATGTGATCCATAAAAATAATGTCATATCGTTTGTCTGTCACCATCAAAACAGCGTCCTTACCGCTTAACGCCGTGTCTATCTTCATATGCAGGGGATTCAAAAGGCCCTTGACCACAGTCAGGTTGATGGCGTTGTCATCCACCACCAGAATCTCCGCTGTGGACGCGGTGAAATCGAATTCATTCGCCTCCATCAGCGAAACGGAGCCGCTCTCCTCTTTGCCGTTAAAGATGTTGGAAAGTCCCGAAATATAGAGCGGTTTCTTCACCACACGCAAATTCGGCAGATCATAGGAGCGGACGGACCGGTAATTCGACAGAACCACTCCGCACACATTGGGATTCAGTTTCAGGAAATACTGCACGGCCTCTGTCATCAGCGACTGGTCCACAAAGAGATAACCCACATTCCTGTCTTTCAGTCCCCCCCAGCGCCTCCTCGGAGTCAAGCCTCTCATAGGAAACACCGAGCTTTTCCATGTCTTCTGCAAGCTCCTTCGCCGTATACTCACTCTGAATCAGGCCTGCTGCCACAAGATTCTCCGCCACTCTCTCCACGGCGCGGTTATTGTCAGTCACCTTCTGGGGAATCACAAAGGAGAACGTTGACCCCCTCCCGTACTCACTGTCCACGTGAATCTTTCCCCGCATCAGTGCCACCAGCTGTTTGCTGATGGCAAGCCCAAGGCCGGTTCCCTCCACGTTTCGGTTTCTCTTGCTGTCAAGCTGCTGGAAAGACTGGAAGAGTTTCACCATATCGCTCTCTTTGATGCCCCTGCCCGTATCCGTTACGGCCACAAACAGCTCTATCGTGTCCTCCGTCGTCTGTAGAAAATCCACCTTTACGTTGACGTTTCCCGAATCCGTAAATTTAACGGCATTGTTCGCCAGATTTACCAGTACCTGTTTGATTCTGATATTGTCGCCGTAAAGTCCGACGGGCAGATCCGGGTTTACGTCCACTGTCAGCTCCAGATCCTTGTTGCCGATACGCGTCATAATAATATTGGACACATCGTTTATCATGGACATGGGCTCATATTCCACATCGCTGATATCAAGCTTCCCGGACTCAATCTTGGAAAAGTCCAGAATGTCGTTGATGATCGTGAGCAGCGTCTGTCCCGAAGACTTGATCTGCCCGATATATTCCTTGGCCGCAGGAGACACATCTTCCCTGAGCGCCATCTCCGCCATACCGATCACCGCGTTCATCGGCGTGCGGATCTCGTGGCTCATATTTGCCAGAAAATCCGACTTCATGTTGGAGGTTTTGCGCAGCTCCATATTTTTCAGATTCACCTGATACTTACTGTAACCGATTTCCGACAGGACGTTTGCGATCGTGTAGAGGGCGTTTGACACCTTTTCTATCGTCCGCTTGTCCACGATCCTGATATCCTTTGCGGCACGCATCAGCTCGTCCCCGTCAACGCCGATCTCCTCGGCCACTTTCCGCGTCTTCTCCTCATCCGGCGGTATGGTCAGCATCTGCCCGCCGATAAAACATCCCACCATCTGCCCGTGCGCCATGATAGGAGCCGCAAACTCCACCAGTCCTGCGTGGCAAAAATAGGCGCAGGAGACGCCGGCCTTCGCCGCCTTCTTCGCACCCAGTCTGTCACACTTTTCACAGCGCTTTCTGCCTTCCTCTGTATTCCTGACATATTTTTGGCAAAACTCGGAGAACCCGGAAGGTTTCGTCTGAATCGTGCCGTAGTTATCCGTGATCAGAGATGCAATTCCAGACATATCCGAAAACGCATCCTGTATTTTCTGCAGGGTTTCCACATCTATCAAATCTGTCAGCTTAAATTCATTTTCAATGATCGCCATGACTGCTCCCTTCCTCTACAGAATATTACGCGTGCTGCGCCGTCACTTTAAAACACCCTTGATGGTGGAAGACAATTTTTCCATATCGATGGGCTTGGTGAGATACCCCTGCGGCTTCATCGCCAACACCTCCAGAATTTTCTTCCGCTCCGTCACACCAGTCAGGAACACCACGGGCAGATTGGCCGTGCTGGCATTCTGCCGGATCTTTGCCAGAACTTCCGCGCCGTTTTCATTCGGCATCTCATAATCCAAAAGCACCATATCGGTCTTTTTCGTCTCCAGAAATTTCAGGGCAATCTTACCGCTGATGGCCGTCGCCACATCGTAGCGCTCCGCCAGATACCCCTTCACCAGCTTGAGCACACTGCTGTCGTCGTCCACAACCAGAATATGCTTTCTCTTCACTGCCTCAGCCAGTTCCTTTTTCTCCTTCTCCTCCTCCTTAGCAAGCTGCGCAAGCAGTTCCTCCGCCACGCGCATGACGTCTTTGGTCTTAAGCTCGCTCTCCGTCACCGTTACGGTTTTCTTTTCCTGTACGCCCTCAGGGTTTTTCTCCTTCAGGTACTTGACAAGCCCCTCCTCAAGTTTCTGGCTGGTAAGCGGTCTGTGGAACAGTCTCGCCTCCACCGAAGAAGCAATGTTTTCAAACAGGCGGCAGTCCTCATCATCTCCCACCACCGCGATCGCGACCCGGCTGGCGCTGATCTTTTCATGCACATTGACAAACCGCTTCAGATCATCCGGGTTTTCCCCATGCAGACAGTATACCAGCGCATGCGGGTGTATGTACTTTACATGGTTAACAACATCATCGTAACGGTCCGAGGTGCTGAAACACTCGAAGCTCATATCCATATAAGTAAAAAACTCATTGATGATCATTTTGTTATTACCCATAAGCAAAACTTTGTATTTCATATCCCTATCCCCTGTCTTAATTTATTGGCAGCGCGTTGCTCATGATCCGCGCGCAAAATAAGTATACCAAAACTCCCTGCTTTTTGCACTGATAATTTTTTATAGAAGATAAAACTGTGATTTTCTCATTTGAGACGCCGCATGAAGTATGCTACTATATGTATATCAGACAGTAGAGGAGTGAATGCATATATGACAAAAGAAATCAAATGGAATGACCGGTTTAAAATCGGTATTGACAGCATCGACAATGCCCACAAAAAACTGTTTTCTATCGTCGGAAAGCTGATCGCCTTAAACGAAGATGAGGCAAAACAACGGCACGCCTGCCGGGAGGGTATCAAGTTTTTCAAGAACTACACCATGAAACATTTTGCTGATGAGGAAGCCTATATGCAGTCCATCAATTACCCCGATTTTGCCATACATAAAAGTCTGCATGACAGCTTGCGGGACAAAACAATCCCGGCTCTGGAAGCGGAAATGGAAAAAAGCGGCTACTCTGCAGAATCGGTGAGACATTTTCTGGGCATCTGCGTTGGATGGCTGAACGGCCATATCATAGTGGAAGACCGCGCCATCACCGGCAGGACTCCCCGCAAATGGACACATCTGCCCGACGACGACGTGCTGGCAGATCTGGAAACGGCAACCATACAGGCGCTGGAAAGCCTGTCCCAGGCAGACGCCACGGTCATAAGCCGCCGCTACAGCGGAGAAAATTTTTCTTCGGGAAAGACCCTGTGTTTTCGTCTGACATACCGTTCCAAAGGCGGTAAGCCCATCCGCTTTTATCTGGTCTATGAGGAGTCCCTGGTTCTGCAGGCCCTCAGCGAAATTCTGGACGAGGACATCCGCCGGATTGACCTGATGGTAATCACTGCCATGAAAATGCTGTCCGAGCAGTTTATCAACCGCCTGAAATCCCATTTCCCGCTTACAGACTACGGCACGCTGGAACGCAATGACCTGATGTCTTTCGAGCAGTTTGTGCGGACCTTCGACAGGGAATTTCCTCCCTTCAGCCTTCTGTTCAGCGCCGAGGGGAAAGGGTATTTTGCACTCTGCGCGCAGGTGCCGCCCACTTAGCCCCGTATTACCCGCCATGCCTCCACCAGCCGTTCCAGCGAATATCCCGCATTGGCAGGGCTGGTGGAAGGCAGCAGACAGGCCTTTTGTCCACTCACCGGGTAAATATATTTCTGATACAGCTGATACGCTTTCCCGCCGTTTGTGTAGATCGCCCTGATATCCGCACAGGACAGAATCCGGGAAAGATCATTCGGCACCACATTCCGGATACTGGCGTCCGACGAGCCTGTGATCTCACAGCTTGCAATCACATCCCACACCGCCACATGATGCGTAAGAAGCATTTCCCGCTTCTGTTCGATGCTCTCCGGCACCCTGCAGTCAAGCACCTGCGCCATAACGCGCCAGAAGCGGTTCTGCTTATGTCCGTAGAAGAACTGCTGTTCCCGGGATTTCACCGACGGAAAGCTGCCCAATATTAAAACTTCTGCATATTCATCATAGACCGGATCTATTGTGTGCTGCGGCATCTGCGCATCCCCGCTTCCTCATACGATTTCTGATACTGATTCACATTTTATCCCAGAAAGCGCCGCCATACAATGTTATTTTTCCAGACAGGCTACAGCTCGCTGATGGTCTCCGTGACCGCCATCCCCCGGAGCCGTTTCACCGGGACATACACCGCCGCGGTGCAGGACAGCGCAAAGAGCAGAAGGATCTCCCCGACCGCCTTTACCGGAATGGTCCAAGTTCCGCCAAAATGCGTGATAAGCAGCTTCACGATAATCAGCCTGTGGATCAAAAGCCCTGCTGTAATCCCGACCGCCATGCCGCACACCGCATAGGTCAGAGCCTCGGCTGCAATCATTTTCGTCATCTGCCTCATGCTCATGCCCACAGCCCGCATGGCTCCGTACTGCTTCATACCGGCCGACACACTCATGGAAATGCTGTTCATAATATGGAAGATGGTGATCATGGCAATGATCGTCAGAAATCCACCGGCGGCTATCCGAAATACCCAGTAGCTTCCATTGATATCACGATTTTCTTCCCGCCGGTCACTAAGGCTGTTCTCCCCCGCAAGCTCCTCTATGGCAAGCATCGTCTCCTGCGTCGCGTCCTTTTCCAAAACCACATTTACCAACATATACTTATCCTCTCCTGTGAGGCGGGTAAACGTCTCTTCCGTGCAAACTACCAGCGGATTCTCCCAGCCGCCGACGCCCTCCGACACCACACAGGCGATCTCCAGTTCCGTATCCCCCATCCCGATCCGGTCGCCGGTATCCAGCCGGCTCCCGCCGTTAAAGACGGTAAGCGCATAATCAGAACCGGCGGTGATTTTTGACAGGTCGCCGCTCACCACGGATTTTTCCGCTAACGCAAACATAAAATCGTCATAGGAGACCAGGTCGATCAGCCCGGGAAGCCCGTTGATCTCCACGGGTATATCGAAAGCAATGGAATTGCCCAAAACCTCCTCCACGCCGGAAACCGCGGCAATCTCCTCCCTGATCCCCCTGTCCATGGAATTGGTATTGTCAACCCCTACAATCTCCACATCAGGCGCAAAACCGCCAACGGAGGGAAGGAGTTTTTTTACGATATCAAGACAGGCGGAGAAAGCCATGAACAGCGTCACCGTCAGGGCAAAGGAAAAGGTCAGCAGAATCAGGTTTTTCCTGGCAGATACCGCATGGTGGACGCCGAGCGCACTCTCCACTTTCAGCATGCGCGTGTCCGCCCCGCGCATGACCTTCCGTCCTGTCTGTGCGTTCCCCGTCACGGCCGCCATGGGAGATACGTCCGCCGCACGCTTCGCAGGCGCGTGAGCCGCCAGAAGCACGGTCACCATACCCACCAGAACACCGCAGACAATCCCGGTCGGGCTGACGCGGAAAGAAAAATCGTTAAATTCTCCTTTTACCATGTACTTCAGAATCATACAGGCGCCCCAGGTACACACAAAACTCAGGGCACAGCCGATGGGAATGGCTGTCTTGCACCAGCTTAACGCCTCCAGGTGGACGAAACGCATCACCTGTCGTCTGCTTGCGCCGATACAGCGCATCATGCCGAAAAACTGTGTTCTCTGGGCGATGTTGCTGTTCATACAGCTTGAAATCATCAGCACACCCGCCAGCAGGACCATTGCAAACAGCGCCGCCGCCAGTCCGTACATACTGTTGAACCGCTGCTGCGTACTTGCGCCCGCCATACCTACGGTAATCATGTTTTCTTCTACCTTCCCATCATCCAGCCCGTACTGCTCTTTGATACCGGCTATCGTCTCCCGAAGATTCGTCCCCTCTGCAAACTGCACATAATAAACCGGAACGGTTTCCTCTCCGTTGGCGTTACAGAGATTTTCCAGCGTGTCCCTGTCCATATAGACACAGACCCCGCCGATGGCAGCGTTATATTGTGTGTCGTCCTCACAAAAGCCTGACACGGTATAGGAAAAATCTCCGGCAGGCGTATTTATGACAATGGTGTCACCTATTTGGACGCCCAGCTTCTCCTCCGCGTCCGCGCTCATCATCACCTGACACTCATTTTGCGGAAAGGAGCCCTCTGTCCCATAATGCCTGATCTCATACAGGTAAGTTGGCTCTGCCCCGTAAAAAACGACCCTCTTTCCGTCTATGCCATAGCCCTCGTAAATCTTATCTCCAAAACTGCAATACCAGGCCGCCGCGGACACACTGTCCTGCGCCGCAATCTGCCCCGCCTGTTCCTCCGACACGCCGCTTACAATGATATGATAATTCCCATGCCTTCTGACCATGGACGCTTCTTCCCCTTCGCACCAGATATCTACCATGGAAAAGATGGTCGTTACGAGAAACACTGCAAGAATAATACAGAGCAGGGTCAGCCGGTTCTGCTTCCTGCGGGTTTTTGCCGAAATGGGAATCAGGCTCAGATAACTTTTCATCGCAGGATTTCTCATTCCGAGCACCTCCCCAGATCTGTCAACACGCCGTCCGACACTTCCAGCACCCGGTCCGCGGTCTGCGCAATCATACGGTTGTGGGTAATCATAATAATCGTCTGCTCATACTTCCTTGACGCTTCCCGAAGCAGGGCAATCACCTCGTTGCTGTTCTGGGTATCCAGATTCCCCGTCGGTTCATCCGCAAGAATCAGGGACGGCCTTGTGATCAGGGCGCGTCCGATGGCCACTCTCTGCTGCTGCCCGCCGGAGAGCTGGCTTGGCAGGTGGTTTCGCCGCTTCTTTAAGTTCAATACGTCCAACAGCTCCTCCAGATAGTCCCTGTCCGGCTTCTGATAATCCAGCAGCACCGGAAAAATGATATTCTGCTCCACCGTGAGATCCGGGATCAGGTTGAACGCCTGGAAGATAAATCCAATATTCCTGCGGCGAAAGACCGTAAGCTGGCTCTCCTTCATGGCAAAGGTATCCTTGCCGTCAATCCACACTTTCCCCGATGTGGGCGTATCCAGCGCGCCGATCATGTTGAGCAGCGTACTCTTTCCCGAGCCGGATTCCCCCACAATCGCCACGTACTCTCCCCTGGGAACGGAAAAGCTGACGTTCTTTAACGCGCGCACCGCCGCCTCCCCGCTGCCGTAAGTCTTGCTGAGTTTACTGACTTTCAATAGCTTCATAAATAAGCACCTCTTTCTCAAATTGTATACGGAAAGAGTATCACCAGAATCCTACAGGCAGGCTACAGCCAGCCTACAAATTTGTAGGAATGAGAAAATTCATGACAAACGTAGTCCCTGCTCCCGGCCTGCTGTCCACCTCGACCGTACCGTTATGGGCCTGCGCCACCGATTTCACAAGCGGCAGGCCAAGGCCGATTCCCTGTGTATCTTTGGAATATCTGCTTCTGTAAAACCGCTTGAAAATATGATGCAGATCTTCCGGGTGAATCCCGCTTCCGGTGTCCTTAACCGTAATATACACCATCCGGGCAGACTGTCCCCATTCCACACGGACCGTATCACCGTTCTTTGTATGGTCGAGGGCATTCTTCACAAGGTTTCCCACCGCCTCCCCGATCCAGCTTCGGTCGCACAGAAAGCAAAGTTCTTCACTGCCCGCAAAAACCAGCTCCTTCCCCTCCTGCCCCGCACGGAAGGAAAACTGCCGCTCCACATCCGCCATCATCCCCGCAATATTCTCCCTGTGCTTTTCCAGCACAATGCTGCCCGCATCAAACTTCGTGATTTTCAACAGATTCTGCACCAATGTCTCTATCCTGTCAAGCTCCTGCTCCGACAGATCTGTAAATTCCCGGATCGTTGGCAGCCCGTTTGCCTCCGCCTCCGTCTGCATAATACCGTTATAAATATTGAGGGCGGCAAGCGGCGTCTTCAACTGGTGGGAAATATCCGATATGGTGTTTTGCAGGAATTTTCTTGACTGCTCCTCGTTCTCCGCTCTTGCGCTCAAAATCGCCGCCAGAGAATTTACCTCATGAAACAGCCGGTACAGCTCCCCCTCCTTACTGCACTCAATGCGTGCGTCGCGGTCACCGGAAATAAGCGCCTGAATCCGGCTCACAGCGTCAGCCATGATTCTGTCCTGTTCTTTAAAGTATCGGTAACAGAGTAAGAGCACCACAGTCCCCATGCCAAGAACCAACGCCGGCGAAACAACCACAACCGTCCTGAATGCCGGCCCGGTTTTTCCTGTCCCCAAAGCTGTCCCGCTCAATTCCCATCCCAGAAATACTGCAAAAGCTAACAGGGATGCGGTCATACTCAGGAAAATCCGCAAAAACAGGGTTCTAATTTTCTGATTCGTCCAAATTCTCATGTCTTCTCTCCCTATCCAAACATTGCCGGGGCATGCCGCCGTCTTCCGTAAGTCAGTTCCCGCTCCCTGTATTCCACTTGTACCCCATGCCGCGGACCGTCACGATCCTTTTCGGCTCGCCGGGATCATCCTCAATCTTCATGCGCAGTCTTCTGATGTATACGGTGAGCGCCTTGTTATCGATAAAATTCCCGCTGCTGTCCCACAGTCTGCCAAGAATCTGTTCCGCCGAGAGCACCACATTGGGGTTTTCCATGAACAGACACAAAAGCCGGTACTCATTTGACGTCAGATCAAGCTGCGATCCGTTTTTATAGCCAAGCCCTTTTAATAACTGCACCGTGATCCCGTTTGAGGAAAGCACCGCATCCTGCCTGCTGAAATTGTCACTTCTGCGAAGCAGGGCCTTGATTCTGGAAAGGAACACCGCCAGCTTGAACGGCTTTGTGATATAATCGTCCGCGCCGATATCCAGCCCCATGATAATGTCTGTCTCCTCATCGGCGGCCGTCAAAAACATGATCGGTACTTTGGAGCCCTGACGGATCTTTTTACACAGCTCAAAACCCGAACCGTCAGGAAGCGACACATCCAGAATTACCAGATCGTATTCTCCCTCTTTCCAAAGCGCCTCCGCCTCCAGACTGGTTCTCGCCACGTCGATCTCATAACCCTCTCTTTTGACTGCAAAAGTCAATCCATTAATCAGGCTCAGGTCATCTTCCACAAAAAAGATACGCTTCATTCTCTTTTTCCTTTCCCTTCCCCAAAAAGGGTATCTCCCCTCCGGGAAATACCCTTTCTGTCACGTCTTTATTCTCGAAAATATCCTACTCCGGAGAGAACAGCGGTGTGGACAGATATCTGTCCCCGGAATCCGGCAAAAGGGCAACGATTGTCTTTCCCTTATTCTCCGGCCGCTTTGCAAGTTCGCCTGCCGCATACAGCGCCGCTCCGGAAGAAATACCCACCAGCACACCCTCCTGTACGGCAATCGCCCTGCCTGCCGCAAATGCGTTCTCGTTGGAGACCTTGATGATCTCATCATAAACACCTGTGTCCAGCACTTTCGGCACAAAGCCTGCGCCGATTCCCTGAATCTTGTGGGCCCCCGGCTGCCCGCCGGAAAGTACCGGGCTGCTCTCAGGCTCCACAGCCACCACTTTAACCGCAGGATTCTTCTCTTTCAGATAACCGCCAACACCTGTCACCGTGCCGCCCGTGCCGACGCCCGCCACGAAAATATCAACCTTCCCGTCCGTGTCCTCCCAGATCTCAGGGCCTGTGGTCGCCCTGTGGACCGCCGGATTGGCGGGATTCTCAAACTGTCCCAAAATGACAGAGCCCGGTGTTGACGCCTGCAGTTCCTCCGCCTTCGCGATGGCGCCTTTCATTCCCTTCGATCCTTCTGTCAGCACCAGCTCCGCTCCATAAGCCTGCAGGAGTCTGCGCCGCTCCACGCTCATCGTTTCCGGCAGTGTCAGGACTGCCTTATATCCCCTGGCCGCCGCCATCGCCGCCAGACCGATTCCCGTATTGCCGCTGGTTGGCTCAATGATGGTGCCGCCGGGTTTTAACTTTCCCTCTTTCTCCGCCGTCTCAATCATGTGGAGGGCGATACGGTCTTTCACCGACCCCGCCGGATTCAGGTACTCCAGTTTGACCAGAATCGTCGCATCCTTGATGTTATTTTCTCTCTCGTAATTGACTACCTCCAGAAGAGGTGTGTGGCCGATCAGCTCCGCCGCACTTTTTTTAATGTCTGCCATTTGACTGTCCTCCCTTTTACGTCCTGTTTCTGACACCCACCGATGCTCATTCTATAATTCCTAGTAATTTGGTGGGTTAAGTATGGAATTATAATACGTCAAATGTTTCCAGTTGTCAACTGTAAATATCATAAATTTTTATAAGCCCCTGATGTTTTCCTGATTGATTATATATGATTGGTCTCCCATATTGCAAGATGCCCTGTACTTTCAAAAAACCGTCCCGCAATTTACTATAAACATAAAACAGGCCACATACCGTCAGGGTATATGGCCTGGAACCTGAAACATCAATTTCCGATAATGTCCACCGCGTGCATATAGGCGTCCGAGCCCCGTGAACAGGTAACCGTCACTTTTCTGTCTTTCACCAGCACTTTACATCCCGTAATACTTCTCACCGCGTCCAGCTTAAGTTCCATCTCGCCGTCCTTCGTATTCAGGAACATGATATTCTCCGTCGATTTGCTGCTGACCGTGCCCGTCACGGTGGCCGTATTTGAGGTGTCCACATTTACGGGAATCACACTCTCCTTGGCTCCCACGATGGTGGCCGCATGCATAACGGCGTCGGAACCACGGTAGACAGCTACCGACAGCTTCCTGTCCGGCATCACAAAAATACCGCCTCTGGAATCTGTATTCTGATCAATCGCAATCTCCATCTGACCGTATTGGGTATCCAAAAACAACCGCTCCGAGGTAGTCTTCTTATTTACTGTCCCCGTAACCGTGCTGGTGTCAACTCCCACCGAAGACTCCGGCGCCGGCGTCAAAGAAGAGGCCGGCACAGTCGAAGCGCTGCTGCCGCTTCCCAGCCCCGCACCCGACGAATCCACAATCGCAGTCGCATGCATGTAGGCGTCCGAACCGCGGACACAGGTGATCTGATAGGTCTTGTCCGCCACAAGCACAGAGCATCCGCTCATATCCGTAGTGGCATCCAGTTTAATCTGCATCTCTCCCTGC
Organism: uncultured Lachnospiraceae bacterium; assembly: GCA_947037115.1. Taxonomy (GTDB): domain Bacteria; phylum Bacillota; class Clostridia; order Lachnospirales; family Lachnospiraceae; genus UBA3282. Next base: position 4,336 of record CAMQTN010000020.1, on the reverse strand, counting down.
GGCGTCTGCACATATAAAATGCCGTCTTTTGACTTCTCGCTGATGGTTCCGCTGACAGTGGAATATTTGGATGTATCCAGAGAAACCATATCAGACTTTAAACCGCTGACAATCTTCACAGCATGCAGATACTCATCAGAACCGTGGGACACCGAGACGCTGACATTGTAGCCCGGCAGCAGAACCTTACATCCGCTCGCATCCGTACTGCTGTCCAGTTTGATTTCCATATTGCCCTCTTTCGTGGCAAGCATTAAAAGGTCTGTCGTCGTCCCCTTCATAACGCTGCCCTGCACCGTCGCAATCACTTCGGCAGCCTGCACGCCCATCTGCTGTGCCGGACTCATAACGATTCCGGCTGTAAGGCAGCACAGCGCTGAAATCCTCATCATCCTATGTTTTTTCATAAATAATACCTCCGTCACTATTACAAGCCGCAAGCGGAAATTCTACCAGATTATGTAAATTCCGTTATGTAAACTCATAATACTGCAATCATTTTGAAAAAGCAAGGGAAAACGACAAATTTTAAGGATTACATAAGATTTATACCCTGCCCGGCGGATCACTCTTTCTATTCGCGCCAGTCATACACCACAAAATAGGAACTCTCTGCACACGGCCTGCGGTAACTGTCCATCTGCTCCCTGTAAGCGCTGTCTGCATCCAGAAACACATACCCGGACAGGGCGGCCGCCCCGCCGTCCTGTCCTTGTGCCACAGGCTGCCCATTTTGGATTATAATCATCCGGATCCACTCTTCCGGCACAACGGATATCTCCCATTCCGGCAGTTGAAACTGTATCACATCGATATAAGTGATTCCACCGCCATACAGATAAGTAATCGGCACTTTTCCACCCATCTCCTCAAGTTCTCCGGCGAGCCGTACTTCCACCCCGACCAGCTCGTTAAAACGGTAAGTATACTTATGATGAAGGCCCATTCCCAGCACGATTTCTGCGCACACTATAAGCGACATGGCACAAACGGACGCTCTCCTGCTTCTGCCCGTCCATATACAGAGGGAAAACAACAGCGTCATCAGATTGCCCAGCAGAAAAATAGCCGCCATGTCAGGAATCACATCAAACTCCAGATCATTCACCAGATAACCGATGCCCGCCATAAAATATCCCTGCACCTCACTGCCGCCATACATTTTCTCCCCATAAAGCACAGCCGGAAACATGGCCGTCTGCAGCGCAATCGCGGCAGCCGTATTTCTGCCAAGGCTGCGGCAGCGGTACAGGATGATCACACCGATTCCCATAAAGGCCGGTACGAGATAATCGTTATACCGTCCGTATACGACCTCGTCCACACGGCGCGGGTTATTCATATAGACCGCCGTAACCAGAAACTGCCCGGCAAATGACATCAGGAGAAACAGACTCATCCATTCTTCCGCCGTTATAACTCTTCCGCTTCTGATTTTCCGGATAAAGTCAACGCCCTTTTGCCCCAGATAGGCCAGTGTATAATACACCAGTCCAAAGGACGCCGCCCCCAAATAATATAACTTCCCGGTACACCCGCACACAAACCGCCGAAACCCCTCACTGGTGCAAACCGCCAGCACTCTGGAAAACTGTCCTGTGATACCATTGACCGCGAGCAGTTCCCTGTCTGTATTCCCATACACGGACCGAAGTACTGTAAAATACATCATCACACCGCAAACCGCGCCAACCGCCAAAACGATAAGCCCAATCAGCATTTTTCTGCGGTACGCCGGTTCCCTCCATAACCGCAGGAGCAGAACCACCACTGCGGCAGCCGCAATACCGATCGTACGCATATGCACAAGACAGATATAAATCAGGCCGCCGACGAGCAGGAGAAGCGTCCCAAGACGCACGTCCGAAACCGTGCATGCCATCAGATACGCAATCGCGATGTAGAGAAAAAATAAAAGCCCCTCCGCCAGCGTCGTCTGCGCATAAAAATTCCACACCGGATAGAACAGCGCAATTCCCACCGCACATGTGGCGGACATTCCTGGCGTTTCCGGAAACAGTCTGCGCAGTATCCCATACAGCATCGGCATCGCTGCTGCCTGCAGCAGCATGTTGAGCGCAACCGCCGTCCGGTATGCTGACACTCCATCGCCGCACACTTTCAGGATCGGCGCCAGAAGCACGCTGTATCCGAAAGAGTAATAGGAGCTTAACGCGGTCAGGCTACTCCAGTCATACCCGACCCACTTTGCCGCGCTCGCCCAATACCCGAACTCATCCGGATAGTAGATCATTCCGAAAATTTTATGAATACCATACTGGAAAATGCCAAAGATAAGTAAAAGAAACCATAAGAAGACAGGAAAAGGCCGAAAAAAGACCTGTCTTCTTCCAACCTTTTCCATAACCACACTTAATATTTGATCAGTGCATAGACTGCCTGACCCGCTGTTGTATCAAAAGTAACCGTGTCGGGGTTTGTATCCGTATCCGTCAGGACAGATACCGCGCCGCCCGGCCGTACCGCAACAACCGCAAATGTCTTGTCACCCTGCGCAAAGTTCTTCGGGATGCCGACTTTCAGGCTGATCGGAGTACCCTCAGCCGGAAGAAGACTGAATTTGCCGGACGCCATCTTACCGATCTCCACATTGATCGCCGGCCCTGCAACCGCGCCCATGGATGCCGCTGCATTGTCGATGCAGGCCTGTGCAAGATGGCTCTTCTTTGCATCCATGTTATAGATTCTCGCATACGGCTTTTCACCCTTTTGAAGCCCATAACCTTCAGAGATGTTAGAAAGGCCCGTGGTAATTGCCGTTCCTCTCACACTGGTTGCGAGATAAACGCCCGCCACAGTTGACTGTACGCCTGCCACAGAACTTGTCTTAGGCACCGACACCACAGAAGATGCACCGCCGGATGCGCTGCCCTGCCCGCTCTCGGAACCGCTGTTGGAGTTGATAATCTCCTCCACCCTTGACTTTGAGCTTGAGCTCGAGCCTCCGCCGACTGCCTTCGTGCCTGCTCCCGATCCGGCAGCCAGCACGCCTGTAGCAGGCGCCATCAAAAGTGCCGCCGTTAAGGTGCACAGCAGCGCCTTTTTCACAATGTTTGCTTTCATCGTTTTTCCTCCTCGTTTGATTTATTTGCGACGTGGTCCATCCGCCACGATACCGCCTCCTGTTTTGCGATAGCATTTTGCCCCTCAATAGCTATTATTACTATCATTGTGTTTATGATACTCTATTATCAGTATAATTTCAAGTGCTATTTTCCCTAAAATTTTATTTATAAAAGCTATTTATTGAATACAACGTAGAAAGGGTCTGACGACATGGAGACTCCCACTGCCAATAAACTGTCACAATATCTGAAAGAATTGCGCAAGTCCCACGGCTATCAGCAGGAATTTGTCGCATCCCATCTGAATATTACGAGGCAGACATACTCCCACTACGAGACAGGCCGCATTACACCCCCTGTCAATTCTCTCTATAATCTTGCGGCCCTGTACGGCATCCCGGTAGAAAACTTTATGGAGTTTCTGGTTACCTACAATATCAACTCTGATTTCGCCAGAAAGCCGGTCTCCCCGCTTTTGCAGGAGCCGGCCTCGGATCTGAATAAATTCATGACCTACATTGAACAGCCGGAACACAGCCGGAAGTTCAAGTCTCTCGACCACAATGAAAAGCTGCTTCTGTACTATTACCAGCAGTTAGACCAACGCGACCGGGAAGATGTGCTGACTTTTCTCAAGGTAAAATACGAAAACAGAAAACTGGAAGAACAGGGGCGGACATAACGTTTATGTCCGCTCTTTCCTGTCCGTCACCAGAATACTTTCCATGCCAATATTCCAAAGCCGCCCAAGTGCAAACAGATGGTCTATGGTTGGAAGCGTTCTCGCATGAAACCAGTCGTAAACCGACTGGACCGATTCCAGTCCCAGATACTCCTGTATCTGTCTTACCGACGTATTCCTCTCTTTGCTCAGATGTTTGATGCGTTCACCCGTCCTTTCCATGTCAATCACAAAATATTCCATAAGTATCCGCCTCCTCCTCTTTTCCTTTTGTAAAAATTATCACATGCTTACCACAGATTAAGGTATCCCCTTAATTACAAATTCTGTCAATTCATGCATAATGGAGTCATGAATGCTTATGTATTATCCCAATTACTCGAAAAACTGACACTTGACGGATCTGGCGCAGCACACGCCGGACTGTCGCCGGACGAGCTCCTGCTGCTCTACTGCTTCAGAAAACTGGACAAGCGGGATCAGCTGGACATTCTGTGTTTTCTTTCTGAAAAAATAGCGCATTAGACTAGCCATTCTATCTTTTTTTTGCTATTATGCTATTATTGAT